>DATAYX010000458.1:0-10063 GCA_036272355.1 Acidimicrobiales bacterium | reverse complement strand
GCGGTGTGCGGTGCACCGCGCAACGGGCTCTCTTCCACGGACCATCGACCCGAGGCCACGTCCTCGATTTCGGCCCGGATCGCGATCATGGCGTCGCAGAAACGATCGAGCTCAGCCAGGTCTTCGCTCTCGGTCGGCTCCACCATGAGGGTACCGGCGACGGGAAAGCTCACCGTCGGCGCATGGAACCCGTAGTCGATCAGGCGCTTGGCGACGTCATCGATCGTCACGCCCGTGGCCTTCGTAAGGGGCCGCAGGTCCAAGATGCACTCGTGCGCCACGAGGCCGTGCTTGCCGGTATAGAGGACGGGGAACGAAGGACCCAACCGCGCGGCCACGTAGTTGGCGGCCAGAACGGCCGACTTGGTCGCATGGGCCAGGCCGGCGGCCGAGAGCAGCCGGATATAGGCCCAGCTGATGGCCAGGATGCCCGCGCTGCCGTACGGCGCTGCGCTCACGGGCCCGATGCCGCTGCGCCGATCGGGGTCGGGGTGCATGGGGTGTGAAGGCAGATAGGGCACGAGATGCGAGGCCACGGCCACCGGGCCGACACCCGGTCCACCACCGCCGTGTGGGATGCAGAACGTCTTGTGCAGATTGAGGTGCGACACGTCGCCGCCGAACCGGCCGGGTTTGGCGAGGCCGAGGAGCGCATTGAGGTTGGCACCGTCGATGTAGACCTGACCGCCGTACTCGTGCACGAGAGCGCACATGTCGCGGATGCCCTCTTCGTACACGCCATGGGTCGAGGGGTAGGTGACCATGATCGCGGCCAAGGCGTCCGCGTGTTCCTGGCACTTCGCGTGAAGGTGGTCGAGGTCGACGGTTCCGTCCTCCTTGCTGGCGACCACCACCACCCGCATACCAGCCATGACGGCGGAAGCGGCGTTCGTGCCGTGGGCACTCGAGGGGATGAGGCAGACGTCACGCTGAGGATCGTTGCGTGCGCGGTGGTAGGCGTGGATCGCCATGAGACCGGCGAGCTCGCCCTGACTCCCAGCGTTGGGTTGCACCGAGACCTTGGCGTATCCCGTCAAGTCCGCGAGCCATTGCTCCAGCTCTTCGATCAGCGAGCGGTAACCCGGTGTCGTGTCGGCCGGAGCGAACGGGTGGATGTTGGCGAGGCCGGGGAGACCAATCGGCTCCATCTCGGTCGTTGCGTTGAGCTTCATGGTGCACGAACCGAGCGGGATCATGCCCCTGTCGAGGGCGAAGTCCCGGTCCGCCAGCGTCCGGAGGTACCGCAGCATCGACGTCTCGGAGTGGTGCTCGGAGAACACGGGGTGGCCGAGGATCGGCGTGCGGCGCCGCAGCGATTCCGGAAGCGCGTCCACCTTGGCCGCGCCGTCAGTCTGCGCGCCGAAGGCCTCGAGGACGGCGGCGACGTGTTCCTGCGTCGTCGTCTCACCACATGAGATCCCGACGTGGTCGCCATCCACCATTCGCAGGAGCACGCCCCGTTGGCGCGCCGCGGCGACGATCTCTGAGGCACGGCCTGCGGTCCGTACGACGATGGTGTCGAAGTACGACTGGTGTTCGAGCGCGAACCCCGCGTTCTCCAGCCCACGGGCGATCGTGGCCGTGCGGCGGTGGACGCGCTGGGCGATGCCGCGCAGACCATCGGGCCCGTGGTACACCGCGTACATGCCGGCGACGACGGCGAGGAGTACCTGCGCCGTGCAGATGTTCGAGGTCGCCTTTTCGCGCCGGATGTGCTGCTCGCGGGTCTGCAGGGCGAGCCGGTAAGCCGGGCGCTCCTCAGCGTCGATCGACAGACCGACCAATCGACCGGGCAAATCGCGCTCGAGCCCGGCCTTCACTGCCATGAACGCGGCGTGGGGGCCGCCGTACCACAGCGGTACGCCGAATCGCTGCGCCGACCCGACGACGACGTCGGCGCCCCACTCCCCCGGCGGCCGCAACAACGTCAGGGCCAGAAGGTCCGCGGCCACCGCGACGAGCGCGCCGCGTGCATGGGCCACCTCGGTGACCTCGGCGAAGTCACGGACCGCCCCGGACGAGCCCGGATATTGCTGCACGATCCCGAAGTAGTCACCTTCCGGGAGGCCCGCGTCCAGGTCGGCGACCGCGAGATCGATCCCGAGCTGGGCGACGCGGGTCTCGAGGACCGCGATCGTCTGTGGATGACAGTCGGCGTCCACCACCACTCGGTTCGAGGAGCACTCGGTGCGCCGCCGCATCAGTGTCACCGCCTCCGCGACGGCGGTGCCCTCGTCGAGGAGCGACGCGTTCGCGGTGTCGAGACCGGTGAGGTCCGAGACCATCGTCTGAAAATTCAGGAGCGCCTCGAGCCGGCCCTGGCTGATCTCCGGCTGGTACGGCGTATACGCGGTGTACCAGGCCGGGCTCTCGAGAACGTTGCGGCGGATGACCCCGGGCGTGACCGTGCCCGAGTACCCGAGGCCGATCATCGCCTCGGCCGCGACATTCGACGAAGCCAGGCGGCGCAGCTCGCTCAGAACCTCCTGTTCGGACGTTGCCGGCGGTAGCCCGGCCTGGTCGAGGTCGCGGACGCTGCCCGGCACCGCAGCATCGATCAGTGCTTCCAGGCCCGGATACCCGAGGGCCTTGAGCATGACCGCCTGGTCCTCTTCGGAGGTGCCGACATGGCGATGCAGAAAGTTCTCGAAGGGCTCGAGTCCTTCGGATGTCGGCGATGGTTGCGGTCCTTGCACGGAGGCCTCCTGGCTTGCCCGCATCACGCGGAGCTTGTCGGATGTCCTCCCCGCTCTGTCACTGGACCTGAGAGCCTCGCCGCTAGATGAGCGACTTCCACCTTCGGTGCGGGTGTCTGGCACCCGCTTTCCAGAGTTGCCTCGCCGGAGCGGTATGTCGGCCTGAGAGTTTCTGGGGAGAGTTGCTCCTCCGGCGTCCCCTCGAATACTTGTTGCGGGGACTCTGGCGCTCCGGTTCGATCGGCGTATTCAGTTGTGTCCCGAATATTAGGACATGGGCTTGGCAGGTACGACCCGTCGGGCCGCTACTCGTCCTCCTCTCGAACCGGCCAGAGCGGCGGGCGTACGAGGATGGCGCTGAGCTCCTTTCCCCGTTGCCGCACGCTGATGGCGTCCCCGTCCAGGAGCTGCGCATCGGCATCGACGAAGCCGAGGCCGATGCCGCGCTCGCGCATCGGAGAGAAGTTGCCGCTGGTCAGCATCCCAACCTGGTCAGAACCGTGTTGCATCACAGACCCGTCACGCAGGGGCTGGCGCCCGTCGGCGACGATGCCGCGGAGGCGCCGGGCCGGGCCGGTCGCCCGTTCCTCCTCCAAGGCTGTCCGCCCGGTGAACTCCGGCTTGTCCCACCCCACCACCCACCCGAGGCCTGCCTGGAGCGGCGTGATGCCCGGGCCCAACTCGTGCCCATGCAGGGGCAGCCCGGCCTCGAGACGCAGGGTGTCGCGGGCCCCGAGCCCGGCGGGCGCGATCCCCTGGGCGAGGACTGCCTCCCAGAATTCCGTGGCGACGGCGGCGGGCACAGCACACTCGACCCCGTCCTCACCGGTGTAGCCCGTGCCTGCCACAAAGCAGGGAGCGCCGCGCCACTCGAATTCTTCGACACAGAAGCGATGGACGGCCGCCGCCTCGGGGGCGATGCCGGACAAGCGAGCGCGCGCTTCGGGCCCCTGAATCGCCACGACAGCTCGCTCCCCCGTCACATCCTGACCGCCGAGCGCGGCCAGCACGTCGCTCGTGTTCGAAGCGTTGGGCATCACGTCGAACCGCGCCTCATCGATCCACCACACGATGAGGTCGTCAACGACCGATCCGTCCTCGTCAAGAAGGTGTGTGTATTGGGCGCGGCCAGGGTGCACACGACGAAGGTCGTTGCTCAGCGCCTGCTGGAGCTGCTCGAACGCGTCAGGTCCCGTGACCCGCACCGTTCCCAGGTGGGACACGTCGAAGGCCACGGCATCGGCGCGGCACGTGCGATGTTCGACCACGGTCCCCGACGGATAGGCGACCGGCATCTCCCATCCACCGAACGGGACCATCTTTGCGCCCAGCGCGACATGGGCGGCGTGCAGCGGTGACACGCGCAATGTGGAGGTGCCCTCAGTTGTGTCGCCGCTCATTCGGCCAGACTACGCGGCTCCGGCGGTGATCAGCGGAAGGCCGTGCGAGGCAAGCAGTGATGCGAAGTCGCGTTGGTAGACGACGCGGATCGGCACCTCGGGGTAGAGCTGGCGCATGCGCCGCACCTTCCGGTTCTTGCGGGTGACCAGTCGCTGGTCGGCCGTCGTCAGCTCGATGAAGACTCCGCGCGCCGGCAGGTAGAAGTCGGGGCGGAACCCGGACACCGGAGAGCCGTTCGCATCCCATTCGAGGGGAAACTCGACGGGCTCGTATTCCCAGCGCTCACCACTCAGGTCGAGCAGCGCCGCGAACATTCGTTCGGATGGATGAGCGAAGCGGACGTGACCGGCAGGTGCACAGGCTGGGTGGCGCGTGCGCCCGTTGCGCGCGGAGTCCGTAACGCTCACTCCCCGGCGGCCCGCTTGGCCGGCACCCGTGCCGGCCGGACCTTCGCAGATACCCGCTCGGCGGTGTCCAGTCGCACGATGTCGGCTTCGAGCTGCTCGACCACTCCGGCCAGCGGCACGATGTTGAACACGCCTTGACCACCGGCCAAGAGGTCGACCACCTCGCCGTTGGTGCGAGCCAGGACCGAGCTGTTCTCGGTGAGCACAAGGTTCGCCGAGGCGACGTCTGCCCCGAGGTCTTCGCGCAGGCACTCCACCGCCCGGCGCGCCGACTGCAGGGAGACGCCGGCATCGAGCAGTTGCTTGATCACCTTGAGTTCGAGAACGTCTGAATACGAATAGACCCGACGGGAGCCACTGCCTTTGGCCGACGCGACCGAGGGCTGCAGCAGGCCCGTTCGGGCCCAGTAATCGAGTTGTCGGTAGGTAATCCCCACCAGACCGCAGACCTGCGGCCCGGAATACCCTCCGACACGGGTTGAGGCCTCCGCCGCCATCTCCACTACCTCCTCGTGCTGGATCTCCACCCTCAACTCTAGTGGACCCCAGACGACATCGCAGTAGTTACGGACGCGTCATTCAGGTGAATTTTCGGCCCCGCCGGGCCCGGCGGGCCAGGCCACGACCGGCCCCCGCACGGAGAGCCCGACCCGGAGTCCCGGGACCAGCGGTTGTCCCCCGGTGATCCTGACGACCAGCTCGGGAATCCCCGGTTCGGGGACTCCCATCCGCTCGAGGCGGACACAGACGATGGCGTCGTGCCCGTAGTACTCGTAGCTGTCGACGATGCCGTCGATGCCCTCCCCGACCTCACCCAGCTCTATCTGTTCGGGCCGCACCATGACCCGTGCCGGCCCGGACGGGCCGGACCACGATCCAACGGGCAATCGGCCCAGGATCGTCGTGGCGATGCCGTCGCGGATTTCGCCCTCGATGAGATTCGCCTCGCCGAGGAACTGGGCGACGCCGGCATCGCCGGGGTGTCCATAGAGGCCTGCGGGCGTGTCCAGCTGGGCCACCACGCCGTCGCGGAGCACCGCGACCTGGTCGGCCATCGAGAGGGCTTCGTCCTGGTCGTGCGTGACGAGAACCGACGTGGTGCCCGCCTGGCGAAGGACGGCGAGCACGTCGGAGCGCACGGAGGCCCGCAACGCTGCGTCGAGCGACGAGAAGGGCTCGTCGAGGAGGACGACTTCCGGCTCGATGGCCAGCGCGCGCGCCAGGGCGACTCGCTGTTGCTGGCCCCCCGACAGTTGATGGGGGTAGCGGCGGCGATAGCCCCCGAGCCCGACCATTTCGAGGAGCTCGTCCACGCGCGTCCGCCGTGCATCGTGGCGCGACAGTCCGAATCCGACGTTGCGGCCCACGCTGAGATGCGGGAACAGAGCGCCTTCCTGCGGCACGTAACCGATGCGCCGCCGTTCGCACGGCATGTAGCGCGAACCGGCGTCGTCGACGAGCTCGTCGCCGAGCCACACTTCACCTCGATCGGGGCGCTCGAAGCCCGCGACGATACGCAGGAGGGTGGTCTTGCCGCTGCCCGAAGCGCCCAAGATCGCGGTGAACGAGCCGTCAGGCACTACAAGGTCGACCCCTTGGAGGACCGACTGTTGTCCAAAGGACTTCGTCACTCCATTGATGGCGAGGCTTCTCATGCCGCCACCAGTGCCGGTTGGACGCTGCCCGGAGCGACGTTGGCCTGGGCTGCTCTGCGTTCGGGCTGCCGGTCGAACCAGCGACCGAGCACATATCCGGGTACCGCGGCGATCAGCACCATGACCAACGCGTACGGGGCCGCCTGGCTATAGGAGAGGTTGGCCTGGTACGCCCAGAACTGGGTGGCAAGCGTCTCCACATTGGTCGGATGCAGCACCAGCGTGGCGGTGAGCTCCGTCGCCGTCTCGAGGAACACCAACGCGAATGCGGCCGCGAGGCCCGGGGCAACGAGCGGAACGGTGACCCGCCACGTCACCGCATGTCGGTGGACGCCCAGCGAACGACCGACCTCCTCGAGTCCGGCCGGTGCACGCGCGATGGCCGCGCGCACCGCCACGATCGCCAGAGGGAAGAACATGATGGAGTAGCAGAGAACGAGCAAAGGGTCCGTCAGATAGAAGCGGCCCTGGAGGAAGTGCTCGGTCAGGTATGTGAGGCTCAGCGCCACCACCAGGCCCGGCACCGCGAGCACCAGCATGTTCACTCGCTCCAGGGCCAAGACCCCGGGCCGGGCGAAGCGTACGGACAGCAGGGCGATGGGCAGCGCGGCGATGGTGGCCACGACACCTGCCGCGGCTGCGTAGGCAAACGTATTCCCCGTGGCGATCCACAGCGAGGCGGGCGGCAAGGTGCTGTGGCCGCCGTGCACGATCAGGTAGATGATCGCGCCGACCGGAACACCCAGGGCGAGGACCACGAGCAGCGCCAGCCCGGCCAGAGCTGCAGGACGGGCCCGTCCGAGCGAGATCCGTTTGGCGGCCTGTGCTGCGCCCGCCCCCAACCGCGCCGTCCGTCCCCTGCCGCGCACGACGTCCTCGCTCGCCAACAACAGCGCGCCCAGGAAGACGAGGATCAGCGAGAGCGCGCAGGCGGCCGGTTCGTTGAACCCGACCTGGAACTCGTTGTAGATCTCCGTCGTCAGGGTCTGGTAACCCAGGATCTCGAACGCGCCGAACTCGGCGAGCACGACGAGTCCGACCAGGATGGCACCGCCCAGGATCGCGACCCGCGCCTGCCCGACCGTGACCGTCCAGAACGTCCGGATTCGGCCCAGCCCGAGGCTGCGCGCGACCTCTTCTTGTGCGGAGTCGGCGGAGCGAAGGCTGGCGGCCACCGGGAGGAAGACGAGCGGGTACACAGCCAGGGACATGATGAGAACCGCCGCCCAGAAACCGCCGATCGAAGGAAAGATGGCGCGCCACCCGAAGCTGACCACGAAGTCCGGGATACCGAGGGGAATAACCACGAGGACGGCGAACCAGCGGCGTCCGGGCACATCCGTCCGCTCGACGAACCACGCAGCGAGCGTTCCGATCACAGCGCAGATCGCTGTCACGACCACGACCAACGACACGGTGTTCCACACCAGGACGGCCGTGAGGTGGCGGAACAGCAAATGCCGCAACTCGGCCCATCCGACCTGCACCGCCTGCACGACGAGAAAGACGATTGGCACGAGCACGACGGCAGAAACGAGGACGGCGACCACGGTCAGCCCGATCGACCTGTGCCCACCGGGACGGTGATGGCGGTCCAGCCATGCGCGCCTCACAGCAGCTGGGCCTCCTGCAAGAGCTTGATCGCTTCGGCGCCGGTGCCGAGCTCGGCGATCGTGATGTCGTTGGGCTGCAGCTCGGCAAACGGGGTCTCGGGCTGCGCCGTCGTGACGCCAGAGGCAATCGGGTACTCGAAGCTGTCGCTGTGGGCGATGATCTCCTGCCCTTGGGCCGAAGTCAGAAAGGCGAGGAACCGTTGCGCTGCCTTTTGATGGGTCGAGGAGCGGAGCACTCCAGCCCCGGAGACGTCCAGGACATACCCGACGTCGTGCGGCGCGAAGTATGCGATCGCCGAGTGCGTGTCGGCTCTCCCCACTTGCGCCCGCTCCCGGTACCAGTAGTACTGGTTGATGATCCCCAGGGCGACCTGGCCTCGGTTCACGGCGGACGTCACGGCCTCGGCGTCAGGGTAGCTGTGGCCGCCCGCGTTGGCTTTGAGGGCATTCAGCCAATTGAGCGCCCCATTCTCCCCGTGCGCCCGGGCGATACTCGTCACGATTGGCTGGAAGTCGGTTTCGCTGCCCGAGATGGCGACTTTGCCGCTCCACTTGGGATCCGCAAGTTCCATTGCCGACGCCGGCAAGTCTCGCGGCGTCAACAGATTGGTGTTGTAGACCATCACGCTCACCCGGGCCGAGACACCCACCCACTTGCCGTTGGGAGCGTTGAACCGTGACGGCGTGTTGCGCAGCGTGCTGGGGTCGACCGAGGCGAGCATCCCCTTCGAATCGAGGTATTGCAGTGGCGGTGAGTTCTCCGTGAAAAACACGTCCGCCGGAGACCGTTGCCCCTCCGTCACCATCTGGTCGGCCAGGACGTCCTCGTCGTCCGAGCGGAGGTTCACCGAGATGCCGCTCTCGCGCTCAAATGCAGCGATCAGTGCCTGGGTCGTCTGCACGTGCTGCCCGCTGTAGACGGTGAGGCTCCCGGCCGATCCTGCTCCCCCACCCTGGGCGCAGCCGGCGAGCAGGAAGGCGACCGGGGCCGTGCAGGCCACGGCGGCGCGACGGACCCGCTGAGCCGACAACCGCCTCCACGCGCCTCGCATCGGACCGCTGCACCTCGCTGACCTGCACCACCGAAAGTTAGGGAGCCCTAACTTTAGGCGCCCCTCAGTTGCGGGTCAAACAGATCCCCCCAGGTCGGCCCGCCCTTCGAGCGGACTGGAGGGCTCGGCGTGAAACCGGACCGGAATGCGACCGGCCCGGCGGGCCAGCCAACCCGCCTCGACGGCCAGGCGCATGCTCCGTGCCATGGCGACCGGGTCGTGCGCGCGGTTGACCGACGTCGCCACGAGGACGCCGTCACAGCCCAGCTCCATCGCCAACGCCGCGTCGGACGCCGTCCCGATGCCTGCATCGAGGATGACCGGGACATCGACCGATTGACGCAACAGCGCGATGTTGTGCGGATTCCGAATGCCGAGTCCGCTCCCGATGGGCGACCCGAGAGGCATGACGGCGGCACAACCCACCTGTTGGAGGCGGAAGGCCAGGACGGGGTCATCCGTCGTGTAGGGCAGGACGACGAAGCCGTCCTCGGCGAGCTGCTCCGCCGCGAGCAGCAACTCCACGGCGTCGGGCAACAGCGTGCGGTCGTTTCCGATGACCTCGAGCTTCACCCAGTCGGTTCCGAACGCTTCCCGGGCCAACTTGGCCGTGAGCACCGCTTCGGACGCGGTGGCGCAACCGGCGGTGTTGGGGAGGACCCGGATGCCGAGCTCGTCGAAGAGGCGCAACAGGGAGCCCTGGCGTGAGGGCTCGACCCGGCGCACCGCCACGGTGGCCAAGCTCGTGGCCGACTCCTCGAGCGCGGCGCGCAGGGCGTGGAGGCTGGTCATGCCCCCCGTGCCGAGCAGGAGGCGGGACTCGAGCACCTCTCCCGCGATGCAGAGAGGATCAGGCCCATCGGCGCTGGTCACATCGGTGCGCGGCCGTGTCGTCACCCGAACGACCCTACCTTGGTGCCCGCCTATCGTGGCCCGGATGTCGCCGATCCCCACCCCCCCGACCGCGTTGACGATCGCGGGCTCCGACTCGGGAGGCGGTGCGGGCGCGCAGGCGGATCTCAAGACCTTCGCGGCCCTGTTTGTCCACGGCACGAGCGCGCTCACCGCGGTCACCGCACAGAACACCACGGGTGTCCGTGGCGTCGTAGCCCTCGACCCTGCCTTCGTACGGCTGCAGGTGGAGGCCGTCCTCGACGACTTCGACGTCGGCAGCGTGAAGACGGGCATGCTGGCCAATGGCGGTGTCGTCGCCGAGGTGGCCTGTCTCGCGGAACAGGA
>DATAYX010000457.1:0-6076 GCA_036272355.1 Acidimicrobiales bacterium | reverse complement strand
GGCGCCTTTCTTGGAAAGTCGTCGTGGCCGTCGGGCTCTTGGCGCTCCTGGCGACCGCCGTCATCGTCGTGCTGCTCCAGAGCGCCGGCATCATCGATTGGAGCTTCCTCGGTCCGGTGGCCTGACCGGCTGCTACTTCCGCCGGGCCAGGTCAGCCTTGGCGCAGCCCCGCGAAGAGGTCGTCCTCGGTCACGCCGGTCGTCGGTCCGATGCGACTGCGGGCGAGATAGAACTCTTCGACCGGGTGGATGTCGCGCATCACCTCGGGCGGCAGCCCGAACCAGAACTTGGAGTTGGGGTCGACCTGCGTCGCGTGCGCCTTGAGGGCCTCGGCCCGGATGTGCGTGAAGTCGGCGATGTCGATGGTCGTGGTGTAGGTCTCGTCACGGCCGATCCGCGCCAGCCACTTCTCGTCGAAGGGCGACTCGAGCCCGAGCTCCTCGAACTTGGCGTGGATCTCGCGGAAGCGTGAGGCGGCCCAGACCGAGTAGTAGAGCTTCGCCGGGGCGAACGGAGGTCCGGCCTCCGGGTACTTGTCCGGATCACCGGCGGAGTCGAAGGCCAACACCGAAATCTGATGGACGCGGATGTGGTCCGGGTGGGGATAGCCCGAGTGGTCCTCGCCGTAGGTGATCACGACCTGGGGGCGCTCGCGGCGGATGACGGCCACCAGCCTCTCGACCGCCTCGTCGAGCGGGGCCTGGCCGAACGACGCCGGGTTCTTGTTCGCCTCGGTGTCGGGCATGCCCGAGTCGCGGTAGCCCAGGAGGACCGTCTCGTCGTAGCCGATGATGTCGGTGGCGGCCTTGAGCTCGGCCATCCGGACCCGGCCGATGTCGGCCCGCACCTCGGGTGTGTCCATGGCGGGGTTGAGGATGTCGCCCTCTTCGCCGCCCGTTGCGGTCACCAGCACGGTGTGGACGCCCTCGGCGTGGTACTTGGCCACGGTGGGCGCACCCTTGGAGGCCTCGTCGTCCGGGTGCGCGTGGACGCTCAGGAGGCAAAGGCGGTCGGGCACCTGCCCGAGGTTAGCGGCGGCCCCGTGCAGGGCTGCCGGGCTGGCCGTTCGTGCCCGTTCGGCGTCCCGTTCGGGGGCGGCGGCGCCGGTGCCACCGCTCCCCCGCTGGGCTTTATGCTCGTTACCCATGGCAGGCACGCTCCAGCGCTTCTTCGACATCTTCCGTTCGAAGGCCAACAAGGCCCTGGACAAGATGGAGGACCCCCGCGACACGCTCGACCTCTCCTACGAGCGCCAGATCGAACAGCTCACGAAGGTGCGGCGGGGCGTGGCGGACGTGGCGACGGCCCGCAAGCGGATCGAGTTGCAGGCGCAGGGGCTGCAGAAGCAGGCCGACAAGCTGCAGGGCCAGGCCAAGGCCGCGCTGGCGCAGGGCAACGAGGACCTGGCCCGCGAGGCGCTGGCCCGGCGTGCCGCGTTGGGTGAGCAGCTCACCGAGCTCAAGACCCAGCACGACCAGATCACCGACCAGGAGCAGAAGCTCGTCGCGACCTCGCAGCAGTTGCAGTCCCGCGTCGAGAAGTTCCGCACGCAGAAGGAGACGCTGAAGGCGTCCTACACGGCGGCGGAGGCCCAGACCAAGGTCGGCGAGGCGGTGTCGGGGATCTCGACGTCGTCGAAGGACGCCGGCGCCACGATGCAGCGCGCCCAGGACAAGATCGCGTCGATGCAGGCCCGTGCGGGGGCGATCGACGAGTTGCTGGCGTCGGGGGCGCTCGAGGACCTGTCGACGCCGGTCGACGACATCCAGAAGGAGCTCGACAAGGTGTCGTCGACGAACCAGGTCGACAACGAACTCGCGGCGTTGAAGGCGGAGCTGGGGACGGGCGGCGCTTCGACGGCGGAGTTGGAGGCGGGCGGGGCGGGCGCCGTGGCGGCGTCGGCCGAGACTTCGGGGGCCGGAGCCGGAGCCGGAGCTGGAGCTGGAGCTGGGGCCGATGCGGCGGGCGCGGCGGGCGCGGCCGAGGCTGCAGGGACCGGGGGCAATGGAACCGGGGCGTCTGGAGGAGACAACACCTGATGGCAATCTCACGCAACATCCCGGCCGATCACGGCCTCACCCGCCGCATGCTGATGACGGGCTTCTTCATCGTCCTGCTCTACGGCGCGTTCATCGCGATCTTGTTCGCCCTGCTGCACAGCCTCGTGTTGATCCTGGTGATCGGGTTCGCCCTGCTGTTCTGCCAGTACTGGTTCAGCGCCAAGATCGCCATGTACGCCATGCACGCCAAGGAGGTCACGCCCGAACAGGCGCCCGAACTCCACGGCGTCGTCGACCGCCTCTGCGCGCTGGCCGACATGCCCAAGCCGAAGGTGGCGATCGCGACCACCGACATCCCCAACGCCTTCGCCACGGGGCGGAGCCCCAAGGCGGCGGTCGTCTGCGTGACGAGCGGGTTGCTTCGGCGGCTGGAAGAGCCCGAGGTCGAGGCGGTGCTCTCGCACGAGATCTCGCACGTCGCCCACCGCGACGTCGCCGTCATGACCATCGCCAGCGGGTTGGGAATGATCGCGGGCCTGCTGACCCGGGTCATGTTCTACTCGGAGATCTTCGGCGGTGGCCGGGGCAACGACCAGAGCGGTGGGCAGGTCGCACTGATCGAGATGCTGATCATGCTGGTGTCGATCGTCGTCTACTTCATCAGCTTCCTGCTGACGATGGCGCTGTCGCGCTACCGGGAGCTGGCGGCGGACCGCTCCGGCGCGCTGCTGATCGGCCGGCCGTCGCTGTTGGCGTCCGCGCTGGTGAAGATCACCGGCGAGATGGGGAGCATCCCGACCAAGGACCTGCGGGCGGCCGAGCCGTTCAACGCCTTCTTCTTCACCCCGGCCGTGTCCAGCGGCGCCACGCAGGGCGGCGGGGGCGGGTTCAGCTTCGGCCAGTTGTTCCGGACGCACCCCACGCTCGAGAAGCGGCTGGCCCAGCTCGAGCAGCTCGAGCACCAGCTCGGGCAGGCCGGATCGGGCACCACCGTCTGAACCGAAGCTGCATCAGCGCCGGCCCCGGGAGCGGGTCCGGCCGGCCCGACGGGGCCGATTGCTGAAGGCAGGGCCAGAGGCGCTAGAACGGCGGACAGCCATGGGCATCTTCGACACCATCCTCGGCCGCACCAAGCCCGTCCGGGCCAACCTCGATGCGCTCTTCTCGCTGCCCACCGCCGCGCTCACGCTGCAGAGCGCCGGTGGCCTCGTGTCCTCGGGGCACGCCGGCGTGTGCTGGAAGCCGCCGCCCGGCCAGGTGGTGGCCGACGCCGAGAAGGAGATCGCCGAGCTCGTCGGCCAGGAGTTCACGCACACCACGGACTCCTTCGACTACGGCTGGCTGCTGCTCGACGACCCCGACCTCGAAGAGCTCGTCACGAAGATCCACATGGCGAACTCGACGCTCCAGGACAACGGCTGGAGCCCCCAGCTGCTGTGCTCGGTGTTCGGCTTCGTGCCGGGCACCGATGCGCCGAGTGACGCCAAGGCGTTCCGCCTCGTCTACCTCTTCAAGCGGGGGACCTTCTATCCCTTCGCGCCGGTGGACGCCTCGAAGGAACGCCGCGACACCGAGCTCGAGCTGCGCATCCGCACCATGGTCGGCGCCGACTTGCCCGTGGAGTCGGAGCTCTCGCGGTGGTTCCCCATGTGGGACATGCCCGTCTCGTGAGCTCGTGACGCTCGTGAGCTCGTGACGGCGGCCGCCGACGCCGCGATGCCGGTGCCGGACCAGGACCGACTGGAGCGCTTGATCGCCCTCGAGGGGGCGGTGAACTTCCGTGACCTCGGCGGGTACGACGCCGGCGGCGGGATGCGCACGCGCTGGCGGACGTTGTTCCGGGCCGACGGCCTGGGCGACCTGACGGAGGGCGACTTCGCCACGATGCGCGCCCTCGGCATCCGCACCGTCATCGACCTGCGCTCGGCGGAGGAGCTCGAGCGGGGGCGCTTCGACGTGGCCGCGCATCCGGTGACCTTTCACCACTTCCCCGTCATCGAGCGGCTGCCCGACGCCGACGCGTTCGACAAGCAGCCGGGACTACTGGGCACCCAGTATCTCGACATGGTCCGCGACGCTGGGCCTGCCTTCGTGTCCGTGCTCGAGATCCTCGCTGCGCCCGGATCGCTGCCGGCCGTCTTCCACTGCACCGCGGGGAAGGACCGCACCGGCGTGTTGTCGGCGATCCTGTTGTCGTTGCTCGGGGTCGACGAGCCGACCGTGGTCGCCGACTACGCCCTCAGCGGCGCGGCGATGACGCGCCTGCGGGCCAAGATCATCGTGAAGTACCCCGACAGCCGGGAGACGATCGAGAACCTCACCGACGTCTTCTCGGCCGAGCCGGGCCAGATGGAGGCCCTGCTCGATCACGTGCGGGGGACGTTCGGCTCGGTCGACGCCTACGTGGCCGGGCTCGGTGCCGGTCCCGCGCTGATCGCCGCGTTGCGGGGGGCCTTGCTTGAGCCTGCGGCCTCGGCTTCGGCTTAGACGTCCGGGCGCAACCGGTCGATGGCGCCGGCCATGGCCAGGTCGAGCAGCGTGATGCCGCCCGAGTCGTGCGTCGTCAGGACCAGCCGCACCTTGTTGTAGCGGATGTCGATGTCTGGGTGGTGGTTGGCCGCCTCGGCCGCGTCGCCGACCGCGCGCACGAAATCGAGCGCGGCGACGAAGTCGTGCAGCTTCACCGTCGTCGTGAGCTCGTCGCCCTCGCGGGTCCAGTGCAGCTGCTGCTCCTCCAGCGCGGCGTCGACCTCGGCTTGGCTCAGCATAGGCTCGCTCATGGGTGCGTCATGTCCTCGGGACGCACCGCCTGGTCGAACTCCTGGCCCGTCATCAGGCCCAGCTCCAGTGCCGCCTCGCGCAGCGTCGTGCGCTCGTTGTGCGCCTTCTTCGCCACCTTCGCCGCGTTGTCGTACCCGATGATCGGGTTGAGCGCGGTCACGAGCATGAGCGAGTTGCGCAGGTGCCGATCGATCTGCTCGAAGTCGGGCTTGAGCCCCTCGATGCAGAACTCGCGGAAGCCGCGGCAGGCGCCGGTCATCAGCGCGATCGACTGCAGCACGTTGTAGGCGATCACCGGCTTGCAGACGTTCAGCTCGAGGTTGCCCCGACTGCCCGCCGACGTGACGGCGACGTCGTTGCCGATGACCTGGATGCCGACCATGATCATCGCCTCGCACTGCGTCGGGTTGACCTTGCCCGGCATGATCGACGAGCCCGGCTCGTTCTCGGGCAGCCGCAGCTCGCCCAGGCCGCTGCGCGGCCCCGAGCCCAGCCAGCGCAGGTCGTCGGCGATCTTCATGAGCGAGACGGCGAGGGTCTTGAGCGCGCCGTGGGTGAAGACGAGCGCGTCGTGGGCGGCCAGGGCGGCGAACTTGTTCGGCGCGCTCACGAAGGGCAGCCCGGTCATGTCCGCGATGGCCGTGGCCACCCGCTCGGCGAACTCTGGGTGCGTGTTGAGGCCGGTGCCCACGGCGCTGCCGCCGAGGGCCAGCTCGTAGAGGCCGGGCAGCGTCAGCTCGAGGCGGTCGATGTCGGCGGTGAGCTGGGCCACGTAGCCGGAGAACTCCTGGCCCAG
This sequence comes from Acidimicrobiales bacterium, assembly GCA_036272355.1. Lineage (GTDB taxonomy): Bacteria > Actinomycetota > Acidimicrobiia > Acidimicrobiales > RAAP-2 > Bog-473. The sequence continues at coordinate 499 of DATAYX010000457.1, read as the reverse complement.
GGTGAGGGGCACGGCGTCCATGAGATGGGTGCGCCCGATCTTCGTGATGTCGGCAAAGGCCACCTCCTTCTCGTGGAGGGCGTCGCGCAGCTTGGTCACCGAGGGGATCAGGCGGTGCACGATCTCCTCGGCCGCTGCGATATGCATGGCGGTCGGGAAGGTGTCGTTCGACGACTGGGACATGTTCACGTCGTCGTTCGGATGGATCGGCTTCTTGGAGCCGAGCTCCCCGCCGGCCAGCTCGATCGCGCGATTGGAGATGACCTCGTTGGCGTTCATGTTCGACTGCGTGCCGCTGCCGGTCTGCCACACCCGCAGCGGGAAGTGGTCGTCGTGCTTGCCGGCAATCACCTCGTCGGCCGCCTTGACGATCAATTCCGCCAGGTTGGCCGGCAATTCGCCGAGGTCGCGGTTGGCCAGGGCGGCCGCCTTCTTGAGCGTGCCCATCGCCCGGACTACCGGCAGCGGCATCCGGTCCTCGCCGATGTTAAAAAAATGC
>DATAYX010000456.1:0-3328 GCA_036272355.1 Acidimicrobiales bacterium | reverse complement strand
CGCTGGCCGCCTTTGCCATGGCCACGGCGGATGTGCGCTCAGGTGTGTCCTCTTCGATCGCGGCGACGGCGAAGTAGCACAGGGAGCGGGCACGTTCGACCGCCAGGAACATGTTGCTCATCTTGTGCTTCATGGCTTGGAAGGAGCCCACGGGGACCCCGAACTGCTTGCGGTCCTTGACGTAGGCGAGGACCATCTGAAAGAGGGCGTCGCAGGCGCCGACTGTCTCGAGCGCGAGCGCCGCCGTCGCTTCCTCGAGGGCTCGCGAGACAGCGCGCGTCGTCTCGGCGCTACCCGGCTCGCCGAGGGCGCGTTCGTCGGGAACGATGACGCGCTCGAACGATGCCGTGGCGATGGGGCGGCTCGCGTCGAGCGAATTGACGGTGGCGAGCCCGGCGTCGGCAATCGGCACGATGAAGACCCCGATCCCCTCGCCCACCCGCGCCACCACAGCGAGCTCGTGGACACCGTGACCCGCCATGACGCCGTGTTTGGTGCCTTCGAGAACCCATCCGCCCTCGGCGCGTGCCGCGGTCATGGTGACGTCGTCGACCGACCAGCCCGAGGGATGGTCGGCGACGGCGATCGCTCCTGTGCTCGCGCCGGAAGCGACGTCGGAGAGGATTCGCTGGCGCTGCTCGGGGGTACCGGCCTCGCGCACGATCGGAACGAACTGGCTGACGGTGGTGAGGAGCGGTCCGGGGGCCACCGTGCGCCCGAGCTCCTCGACCACGACCGCCGTCTCGACGAAGGTCAGGCCGACGCCCCCGTACTCCTCGGGAACGGCGAGCGCCGGCCAGTCGAGCGCCACCATCGACCGCCAGAGCGCGGTCGGTGCCTCGCCGGACTCGACGGTGCCGCGCACGACAGCGAGGGGGCACTCCTTGTCCAGGAACGAACGCACCGACGCTCGCAGCTCCTCTTGCTCGCTCGTGAACTCGAGGTCCACCGCGCTCCCTTCCCTGCTGGCGCGTCGCGCCGACGGCGAAAATTCAAGCCCGCGCGGCGGCGCGGGCGAGTGGGAGTGTACCTGACGTCTCCGTCAGCCTCCGTGGTAGCGTCACCGCCGCACTGTTGTCTGGGATGCGACGACGGGGTGTCCCCCGGGGGGGTCGCCGGTCCGAGGTGAAAGCCCGGACCGGCGGCAACGGGGGCATGCACACCGCCCGCGCCATTCTTCTCGCTCGCAAAAAGCGCCCGACGGCTCGCCTACACTCTCCGGTGCGCCTCTAGCTCAACGGCAGAGCAACGGACTCTTAATCCGCAGGTTTCGGGTTCAAATCCCGAGGGGCGCACTTCAAACTGTGTTCTTCCGGCTGACCTCCGGCATTCCCTGTTCTGTTGATCCCCGACACGTATTCGGGTTGATATCCGACGCCTTGCCCCACCAGACTGCGTCCAGGCGCAGGAGGTGGCCGAATGCTCAGGGAGCTCAGCAAGGTGGAACAGCGTTATGACGCCGTCCTGGCTGTCATCCGAGACGGGGATGCGGGTCACCGAGGTGGCCGAGAAGTTCTGCGTCCATCGAGACACCGTGCACTCGTGGTTAGCCCGCTACGAGATCGACGGCCTCGAGGGCCTCCGGGACCGCTCACATCGACCCCCGGACCTCACCTCTCCAGACCCCCGGCAATCAGCCGATCGACTCGTTGAAACGGACGAACAGACCGGTGAAGTTTTCGATTTCGCTCTCGTCCCAGTCGGCTAGCCAACTAGCGAGTCTGGAACGGACGCGGGAGGCCGCTAAATCGAGGTGGTGACGACCTAGTGGGGTCAAATTGAGTATGTAGCCGCGCCGGCCTGGTTGCTCGTCGCCGCGACGAAGGAGTCGCGCCCGCAGAAGTGCGTCGATATGACGAGACACGGTCGACTTGTCCAATCCCAAGACGCTTGCGACATCAGCCGCCCGCGCATCAGGCGTTGCCACGACAACGGAGAGAACCGTGTAGCTGACCAGCGACAGCTCGGGATGGATGTCATTTCCGAGGTCCCTCGAGCGACGGACGAAAAGGGTGAGCTGCTGGTAAAGGTTTTCGACGGCATCCTCGTGGGACACAGGTCTCCTCATGGTTGCATTGCGCAACTCTAAGGTATAGAGTTGTAGACACCAACTCTATAGGGTTGGGCGACCGAAAGGTGGGGTCATGAGTACTTCCGTCACTCACCGGAGCCCGAAGCCCGGCGAATCCCTTGACGATCGCAGCTCACGCCTGATTGTGGTCGTCGGGTTCGATGGCACGGCGCCTTCAGAGCGGGCGCTTCGGAGTGCGCTGCGGCTCCTTAGTGGTCGATCTGGACTGCTCGAGGTGGTCTACGTTGCCTCGCCTCCCGGGACCGTCGCGTTCTCTGCGGAAGCTGTAGCCGAAGTGCGGGCAGGCTTCGATGAGGAGCAGCGAAAGCTGGCTCAGCGTGCTGAGTCGATCATCGCGCCGCATGGTGTTGCGTGGCATTTCCAACGTCGCGACGGCGACGTCGCGCACGAGTTGCTTGCCGTAGCCGAGGGCCTTGCCCACTCTGGAGATGACGACACACGAATCGGTCTCGTTGTAGGAGGGTCAGCGCATCGAATCCACCGCTATTTGAACTGCGTACCGCAGAGACTGATTAGGAGCGATCGCTTCTCCGTCGTCGTAGTCCCATAGCGCCTTTCGCGGCTGCAGTTCGCACTTAGGTGCATCGACTGATCTCGATTCACACTTACGGTGTTGAGTCGACGCGTGAGCCGGGCCGCGCTGCTCGAAAGGCCCGGCACGCGAGTCGAGGCGAGCTCTTGGTGCACCCATCGAGCTGAGCCCTGATGGTTTACGACCGCGTGCCGGCCGGGTCCTGAGCCGGCGTGGACGCGGCGAGGTAGTCCAACCAACCTCCGTAGACGGTGATATCGGGCGCATCGCTCAGTGCAACCGGCTCGCACAGGAAGCCCGGTACCGACGTCCCGTCGTCGAGCAGCACCGGCCCGATCACCATCGGGGCAGGCACGGCGGCCACGAACTCCGCAAATGCCACGGGCGGGAGCTCCCAGATTTCCATCGCCACCGGGCCACCGCCCGCATCGACCCTGCGCAGGCCCGGCTTCGGCGGGTCGGTCGCCAACGCGTGCAACCGGTAGCAGGCGGCCGTCCGGGCCGGACCCAGCAATCGGGCGGCCCGATCGGTCAGCTGATAGTTGAGCGGTTGCCCGGACAGATGGGCGCCGGCGACGGCGAGCAGAACTCCCGGCGGGGAGAGCCGGCCCCTGCGGCCTTCTGCCCAGGTCGCGGGCGCAGGGATGCGGTTGCCCTCCACGCGCCGGGCAATATCGAGCTGGACCAGGTCGCTGAACGCGGGT
>DATAYX010000455.1:0-4626 GCA_036272355.1 Acidimicrobiales bacterium | reverse complement strand
TCGCTTGTGCCCTTGCCCCCGTCGGTGCAGACGATCAGGTGCACGGCACTCCCACCCTTGGCCCAACGCGCCAGGGTCCCGCCACACCCCACGTCGGCATCGTCGGGATGCGCGTAGACGGCCAGCACGACACCGGGCGTCTCGTCGATCACTTCCGCTTGGGCTCCGTCGTCTTGGTGAGGATCCTCGCCTCTCGCTGGAAGTCGCCTGCCTCCTCGAAGCCCTTGTAGACGCTGGCGAAGCGGAGATACGCCACGTCGTCGAGCACCTGGAGGCGGTCGAGTACGGCCACCCCAACCTGTTCGCTCGTCGGCTCGGTCGTCTCGGCGCGCAGGGCGTCTTCGACGCTCTGCGCCAACTCCTCCATCTGCAGGTCGGAAACGGGCCGGTTCTTACACGCCGACCGGACACCCTCGACGACCTTGTTGCGATCGAAGGGCTCCCGGAGGCCGTTGCGCTTTACGACCCACAGCGGGACCTCTTCGACCCGCTCGAACGTGGTGAAGCGGCGGCCGCAACCAAGACATTCGCGGCGTCGGCGAATGGCACCACCGTCCTCGGCCTGGCGTGAATCGACGACGCGATCGTCATCGACATTGCACCAGGGACACCGCACACCGCCGACGATAGTCAGGGAATGAAAACGTGCTCCCCCGGGACGACGACGTTCGAGCCGACCTCGTGGGCGAGTTGCTGGGTCAACGCGCCCGCCGCGGCCGGCTGGGCCTGGGTCGCGATGGACGCCAGGGTGTCGCCCGACTTCACCACGTAGACCTGGCCCTTCGAGGGTGGCGCCGGTGCCACGGCGCTGCCACCGAGGGCTTGGATCGGCAGAGCAAGCAGGACGAGCAGCCCGAGCACCACCAGGGCCAGGACCACCCGGCGGCGGCGCACCCGGGGGGTAGGTGCGGTCCGCGCCGGCTGGCCGGGCAAGGCGTACAGCCGGGGGCGGCACACCTCGAATTCGAGCTCAAATGCGACCGACATGGCGTCCTCCTGGTCCGAACACCTGTTCGCTACGCTGCCATTGGAACACGAACACGTGTTCGCTGTCAATCGCCCGGGCGAACCTCTGTTCGTGCACGCCAGCACCGTAGAGAGTCGCTGTGACAGGGCCCTGACCTGCTCATTCGTAGCCTCGCAGGCCCGGATCGTCGATGTCAGGTGTCCAAGCGGGGCCGGGCCTCTGCCGCTCGGCGGCTCCCACGCGGGGAAAGCGGGGAACAAGAAGGCCCGCGCGAGAGCCGCCTGCAGTTTTTCGGCGATCCGAGATCGGGCTTCCCTCTGAGGGGAATCCATATCGGATCTCCAATTCAGATTTAACCTGGGATTACCCGTTTTGCCAGGTGGAATGTGTCATCGTTCCGCCCCGGACGACCAGGAGCGATGCAGTCCTCCGGCGTCGCCCAGCGCCTCACATCGCACAGGCACGACGAACAAATGTTTGCTTTCAGGGTGCCCGCTCAGTATGTTGGTCGGTCACGAACTGATGTTCGCCCCCAGGGAGGGGCCCGGCGGTCGGCCGGGGTGGACACCCAAAGGAGAAGCCGATGGCCGAGGTGCTGAGCGGAAAACGGCTGCAGATCCTCAAGTTCATCGCAGACCGCCAGCGCGAGCGGGGCTATCCCCCGTCGGTGCGCGAGATCGGCGAGGCGGTGGGGCTGGCGTCGTCGGCGACGGTCCACACCCATCTCGCCGTCCTGCAGCGTGAGGGCTACCTCTCCCGGGACCCGAGCAAGCCACGGGCCATCCAGGTGCACTTCGACCCCGACACCACGAGCAAGCTCAGCGCGGCCGCCGTCCACAACGTGCCTCTGGTCGGCGACGTGGCGGCCGGGACGGGCGTGCTGGCCGAGGAGAACATCGAGGAGCTGCTGCCGATGCCGGCGCAGTTCACCGGGAGCGGCCCGTCCTTCATGCTGCGCGTGCGGGGCGATTCGATGATGAACGCGGGGATTTTCGACGGCGACTACGTCGTGGTCCACCAGCAGCCCGACGCGGTGAACGGCGACGTCGTGGTCGCCGGCATCGGCGAGGGGGAGGCGACCGTGAAGACCTTCAGCCGTCGCGGCGGCAAGGTCGTGCTGACGCCCGCCAACGAGGCCTACGAACCGATGACCTTCGACGGATCCGATGGTGAGGTGACCATCTTCGGCAAGGTCGTCACGGTGGTGCGCTCGCTGAACTAGGGCCGTCGTGCTTGCCCCACCACGGCGGGCGTGCTACCCACCTGGGCATTCACGGCCGTCTCACGTAACGTCTCCAACATGGCTGACCCTGGCGGGTGGCAGGCCACCCGATTCTGGGCGCGGGTCGACGTCCGTGCCCGCTGGCGCTCCTTGGTGCTCCTCGGGGTACTGATCGGGGTCACCGCTGGCTTCGCACTCGCTGCCCTGGTGGGCGCGCGGCAAACCAACTCCGCCTCGGCGCGCCTGCGGCAGCAGACCCATGCGTCCGATGCTGTCGTCTTCCCGAGCCAAGTCGGCCTGCTCCGGCCCGACTGGTCCACCTTGGCGAAGCGCCCCGAAATCGCTCGCATCGCCGTCTGGGACCTCCTTTTCGGCGACGTCAACCACCACCCCGGCGCCTTGCTCTTTGGCTCGGACGGGGGCACCTATCTGAGCCGGGTGGACAAACCGGTCATCGTGAGAGGCCGGCCGCTCAATCCCGCCGCCGCGGACGAGGTAGTGGTGGACGAGAATTTCACCAAGGAGGCACCGCTCGGGAGCACTTTCGTGTTCCAGCCCTACGGCCCCACCCAAACCGACACCACCGGGATGCCGACCGGCCCGAAGGTCACCATGCACGTCGTCGGGGTGGCGCGCGAACTCCAAGAGTTCCTCTTCGTCTCCGAGGGCCAGGTCTTCGTGTCGCCGGGTTTCCTGGCCACATACGGGCACCAGGTGCTGCGGCTGCAGAACGCCGACGTCGTGTTGCGCCACGGCGCGGCCGACGTGAACGCGCTGCGTCGCGATGCCAACGGACTGCTGGCCGGCGCACCCGTCCTCGACCTCCATGCCGACAGTCGGCGCATCGACACGACGTTGGCGGTGGAACGCACTGCCCTCCTCCTGCTCGCCGCCGCGGTGGTACTCGCCGGCGGCATCCTCGTCGCACAGGCCCTCGGTCGCTCGGCGTCGACCATCGGGGACGACGCGCGCACCCTACGAGCCGTCGGCATGACCAGAGGCGAGCTGGGTGTCGCCACGGTGCTGTCCCACGTGATCGTTGCCGTCACCGCGGGGGCGTCAGCGTTCGCGGTGGCTGTCGGCTTTTCGTCGCGGTTCCCGGTCGGCCTCGGCCGGCGCATCGACCCGAACGTCGGCACGCACGTCGACTGGTCCGTGCTCGTTCCAGGGGTCGTCGTGACGATCGTGGGCGTGCTCGTTGTGAGCTTCTTCATCGGCCGACGCGCCGAACGGCTCGACGGGTCGGGCCTGTACCGGAGCTCGAGGCTGCTTGCCTCGTTCCGCCGACGGGCTCCCCTCACCCTGGGGCTCGGTGCGTCGATGGCATTCCAGCCCGGAGTCGGCCGCTCGCGGGTGCCCGTGGTACCGGCCCTGCTCGGCGCAGTCGTCGCCGTGCTCGGCGTCACGGCGACGCTCAGCATCGACCACGACATCAACAACGCGCTCGCCCATCCCGAGCTCGCCGGGATCACGTGGAACGCGGGGGTCACCCCCGACACCGGCGCGCTGACCGGCCGCAATGTCACCCCGCAACTGGCCCGTCGCATCGAGGACGGCTCGGGTCCGGGTGCGGTCGCAGTGGTCATGGACCGCGACGTCCTCGGCGTCGGGAACGTCGGGGCCCCCACCTTCGCCATCCGGCCCATGCCCGGCGCGCATTCGACGCCGATCTCCTTCACTGTCGTCGACGGACGTCCACCCGCCCAGTTGCGCGAGGCGGCCATCGGACCCGCCACGGCCGCGGACCTGCACGTCCACATCGGCGACACGGTCACCGTCGGTGGTTCGAAGACGCGGGTCAGGATCGTCGGCGAGGCGCTCTTCCCCTCCGACGTGCACGCCGAATTCGACGAGGGCCTCTGGCTCGCCCCGTCGCAGTTCGATGCGATCGTGCCCCCCACGCCGCCCGGCGGCTCGCAGACCGACGGCCGCCTGGTGGCAGTCCGCTTCGCGACGGGAACCGATGTACCTGCGGCCGTGGCTCGCTTGTCGGCTCGGCTCGGCCCGCTCGCCTCCGACGTGTCGCCGCCGAGCCAGCCCGACGAGCTGCTCAACCTCGGAAACGTGCGGGTGCTCCCCGACGTCCTCGCCGGCTTTCTCGGCCTCCTGGGCGTCGCGGCCGTCAGCTACGTTCTGTTCGGCTCCGCACAGCGGCGGCGGCGCGACTTCGCCATCCTGCGAGCGATGGGCATGAGCCGGAACAAGGCCCGGTTCGTCCTCAACGTCCAGGGCACCGCCATCGCATTGTTCGGCGTCGTCATCGGCATCCCGCTCGGGCTCGCCGTAGGCCGCACGGGATGGCGCCTCATCGTCGAGCACGTGCCGCTCGCCTTCGTCTCGCCGCTCGCAGCGCTCGGCATCGCCTTGATCATCCCGGCCACGATCCTGCTGGCGAACTCGCTCGCTCTGTGGCCGGGCCAGTTGGTCGCCGGCTCCC
>DATAYX010000454.1:0-6577 GCA_036272355.1 Acidimicrobiales bacterium | reverse complement strand
AGCTCGAGCGGGCGGAGGTGGCTGACCTCATCGTGGTCGACGCACCGGCGACCGGGCACGCCATCACGTTCCTGACCTCGGCCCGCGGCATGGTCGACGCCGCCCGGGGCGGCCCGCTCCGCACGCAGGCCCAAGACGTGGTCGAGCTGCTCAGCGACCCGGCCCGGTGCCGGGTCATCCTCGTCACCCTGCCCGAGGAACTGCCGGTCTCCGAGACCATCGAGTCGGCCTACACGCTCGAGGACAAGGCCGGGGTCCAGCTCGGGCCCGTCATCGTCAACGCCTGCGACCCCGACCCGGTGGGCCTGGACCGGCCGGCGGCCGAGGTGGTGGCCGCCGCGGGGCTGGGGGGCGACGCGGATGCGGTGCCGGCGGCGCACATCGCCGCGCTGGAAGCGGCCCGCGAGTTCCGCCTGGCCCGCCACGGGGTGTCGACCGAGCAGCTGGAGCGGCTGCGCCGCGAGTTGCCACTGCCCCACCTGCTGGTGCCCTCGGTCCAGGGCGACCACATCGGGCCGGCCGAGACGCAGATCCTGGCCGACGCGCTGGCCGCGGCCGTGGGATCGTTGGTGCCGGAAGGGGCGGCGTGAACGGCGCCGTCGGCGCGGCGGCGCCGCCCGCACCTGCGCTGGGGGAACTGGTCCGAGACCGTGGCGTCGTCGTGTGTTGCGGCTCCGGCGGCGTCGGCAAGACGACCGTCTCGGCGACCATCGCGTTGGCGGCGGCCCGGGCGGGGCGCCGGGCGTGCGTGGTCACGGTGGACCCGGCACGGCGACTGGCTGACGCGCTCGGCGTCCAGTCGCTGCCCAACACGCCGACGGAGGTCGCGGGTGACTGGCCCGGGCACCTGCACGCCCTGATGCTCGATTCGAAGGGGACCTTCGACGACCTGGTCCAGCGCTACGCCCGCACGCCCGACCAGGCGGAGTCGATCCTGGCGAACCGGCTCTACCAGAATCTCGCGGGCGCGTTGTCGGGGACGCAGGAGTACATGGCGATGGAGAAGCTGTACGAGCTCGTCAACAGCGACGAGTTCGACATCGTCGTCGTCGACACCCCGCCGACGCGCAACGCGTTGGACCTGCTCGACGCGCCACGGCGCCTGACGCGGTTCCTGGAGAACCGCCTGTTCCGCGCGCTGCTGGTCCCGACCCGGATGTCGCTGCGGGCGGTCGGCGTGGCCACCCAGGCGCTGCTGCGCACGATCTCGAAGGTGGCGGGGGCGGAGATCGTGCAGGATGCGGTCGCCTTCTTCCAGGCCTTCGAGGGCATGGAGGAGGGGTTCCGCACCCGGGCGAGCGCCGTGCACGAGTTGCTCGCCGACCCCGCGACGGCGTACGTGCTGGTGACCTCGGCACGGCCCGACGCGGTCGAGGAGGCGGGCTTCTTCGCATCCGAGCTGGCCGAGCGCGAGGTGGCGGTGGCGGCGCTGGTGGTCAACCGGATCGCCCCGTCGTTCGGGACGGACGACGGGGGTGCGGAGGCGCCCGCGGGCCTCGTCGGGGTGGCCGGCCTGCAGCCTTTGGAGGACAACCTGGCCGCGCTCAACGCCGTGGCGGCGCGGGAGGCGGCCGGCTACGCGGGCCTGGCCACCCAGGTGGCGCCGGCCCCGGTCGGTCGGATCCCGCTGTTCGGCCAGGACGTGCACGAGCTGGCGGGGCTGCAGCGCGCGGCCGACGCCCTCTTCGGCTGACGCACGGGTCCGGTTACCGCGTTCGCAGGAGGGTCCGATAATGTCCCGGGAAGTGCAGACCATCCTGGTCGCGAGTGACTTGGCGACGCTCCGCAGAGAGATAGAAGCCGTCATCAGCGGCCCCGACGTCCAGGTCCGCTCCGTGACATCGGGCCCCGAGGTCGTGTCGTTCGTCGCCGAGGAGTCGCCCGACCTCGTGATCGTCGACATGCAGATGGGCAACATGGGCGGCATGGCGGTCACCCTCGAGCTCCGACTGCAGGAGTCCTACGACGCCATCGACCACATCCCGGTGCTGATGCTGCTGGACCGCCGGCCCGACGTCTTCCTGGCTCGCCGATCCGGCGCCGAGGGGTGGCTGGTCAAGCCACTCGATCCGTTGCGGTTGCGGCGCGCCGTGACCGCCTTGTTGGACGACGGCATCTTCGCCGACGATTCCTTCAGCCCCGTGCCCGTGGTGGTGGGCGCCGGACCCGAGTTCGCGGCGGGGTCCGAGCCCGACGCCTGACACGGCTCCAGTGTCCAACCGCCGGGAATCGTCGGAACCTCCATCGGCGAAGCGCTCGCGCCTGTTCCGGCGCCACGCGAAGGAGGTGGGTGGGGGCCGTTCCGGCGTCTCCGTGGCGCAGGGCTCCGCCAGCGAGCAGGAGCGCATCATCCTGGAGGCACTGGCCGACCTCCGCGACATGGACGTGCGCGAGGTCATGACGCCGCGGGTCGACGTGACCTTCCTGACGATCCCGGTGCACGCCGAAGACGTCGCCCGCGCGGTGCGGACCACCGGGCACAGCTGCTTCCCCGTCGTCCACGACGACCTCGACGACCTGATCGGCATCCTCTTCGTCAACGACATCTTCCGGACCGGGGGTCGTGGGCCGGGACCACCGGGGGACGCGGGTGTTGCGTCGTCCGGTGAACGCGACACCACCGACCCCAGCCCGATGGAGATCTCGCGCAAGGTCCGGTCCGCGCACCTGGTGCCCGAGACCCTCGGGGTGCTCGAAGCGCTCGCCGACATGCGCCGGCACCGGCGCCAGGTGGCCGTGGTGGTCGACGAGTACGGCGGCGTCGCGGGGCTCCTCACTGTCAAGGACCTCCTCGAACCGCTCGTCGGCGAACTGCACGACGAGTTCGACGAGGACGAGGAGTCGGAGATGGTCCGCGTCGACAACACCCGCTGGCTCCTCGACGGACAGACCAACGTGGACGACGTGCGGGAGCGGCTCGGGATCGAGATCCCCGACGGCGAGTACGTGACGCTCGGCGGCCTGCTCTTCGAGCGCTTCGGCCACATCCCGAGCGAGGGCGAAGCGGTACGGGTCGGCGACTGGGACCTCAAGGTGGTCGAGATGGACAAACGGCGGGTGGCCCAGGTCGTGGCGACGTACGCCGGCGACGCGTCGCCACCGTCGCTTCGGGACCGGGGCGACGCGCCCGACGACGAGTCGGGCGGCAGCGGGGGGCCGTCGGCCAACGGCACCGGGGAAGCACGCGGCTGAGGCCGAGGTAGTGTCGTGACGCTCCCAGCAGGGGGCGGACGGGCTGTGGCGCAGCTTGGTTAGCGCGCTGCGTTCGGGACGCAGAGGTCCCCGGTTCAAATCCGGGCAGCCCGACTCGACGGACAAGGTGACATGATCACAAGCGCGCGCACGCGGCGCTGTGCATGATGCGATGGCGACTTCCGACCCGACCGAGCCGACACGCCCTCTCCCCCGTGGTCCCCACGGCCTCTCGCGGGCGGAGGTGGAGCGTTCGCAACGTGACCGCATTCTCTGGGCGATGGCCGAGGCTTCGGCCGAACGTGGATACGCGCACGTGTCGGTCGCGGACGTGCTCAGCCGCGCCGGCGTCTCGCGCGCCACGTTCTACAAACTGTTCCGCGACAAGGAGGACTGCTTCGGCGCGGCCTACGAGGCCCTCGCCGAGCTGATCACGTCCACGCTCGCCGCCGAATTCGCCAAGCTGGAGGCGGCGCAGATGGGTGCGCGGACCGGGCGCCAGGCGATCGAGACGTTGGACAAACTGCTGGCGCTCCTGCTGCAGCTGCTGGTGGACGCCCCGTCGCTGGCACGGACGTTCTTCGTCGAGGTGAGCGTTGCGAGCCCGCAGGCGGCCCAGCGGCGAAAGGCGGCGATGGACCGGTTCGTCGACCTGATCACCGAGGTCGTGCGCCGCGACTCGGGTTCGGTACTCCCCCAGGACCAGCAGCGGTTCCTGGTCGAGCTCCTCGTGGGGGGGACCAGTTGGATGATCACGGACCGGATCGTGGCGGGTGACCTCGAGGGTGTCCTCGCCTTGCGGAAGCCGATCGTGCAGATGGCCGAGCAACTGCTCGCTCCGGTCCCACCCAGCGGCCGGAAATAGTAATAGACAGTTCTGTTTTCCACTGTTAGGCTGAGGCCGCTCAGCTGGCGGGTTCGGCGGGTGCGTCCCGGCCGAGACCCTTACCGCAAGGGGGGCCGATGAAGGTCGGACTGGTCAAGGCGCTGGTCAGCGCGGTCGTGGGTTGCGGCGTCGCCCTCGTCCCGTTGGTGGCGCAGAGCAACGTGGCGGCGGCCGGGGTGACTCTGCACGACGGCAGCGGCATCCACGTGAACGCATCGAGCTGGGTCGACCCGCGGCTCATGGACGTCACGGTGTCGACGTCGGCCCTTCCCGCGCCGGCCGGCGTCCGGGTCCTCCTCCCCAACGGCTACGACCCGAGCCAGGCGACGCACTACCCCGTCCTGTATCTCCTCCACGGCGGTTTCGGCGGCTACACCGACTGGACCACGTTCGGCGACATCGAGCAGCTGTCCGTCGGGGTGCCGCTGATCGTCGTCATGCCCGACGGCGGCCCGGGCGGCTGGTACACGAACTGGAGCAACTACGGCGCGGGTGGGCCGCCGCAGTGGCAGACCTTCCACATCAACCAGCTGATCCCGTGGATCGACTCGAACTTCAACACCATCGCCACGAAGAGCGGGCGCGCCATCGCCGGGCTCTCGATGGGTGGCTTCGGGGCCATGTCGTACGCGGCGCGGTTCCCCAGCCTGTTCACGTCGGTGTCGAGCTACTCGGGCGCCGTCGAGGACCTGAACCCGGCGATCGAACAGGTCATCGAGTGGTCCCCGGTCATCGAGAACGGGGGGCCCGGGGCGATCTGCGGGGTGACGCCGAGCGACGCGTCATGCCTGAAGGCGATCGACCCCGTGAACCTGGCCGCCAACCTGGCCGGCGACACCCACATCGCGATGTACACCGGCAACGGCTTCGCCGGCCCGCTCGACGGGCCGTCCAATCCCCAGAACGGCTCGGACAACATCCAGGAGTTCGTGGTGCACAGCGCGAACCAGGCGCTCGACCAGAAGCTCACCAGCCTCGGCATCGGTCACACCTACGACGACTACGGCAACGGGACGCACTCGTGGCCCTACTGGAACCGCGACCTTCAACAAGACCTTCCGGCCGTCGTGAGCGCCCTGGCGCCGGCGACGCCGACGCCGCCCCCGTACGTGCCGCCTCCCCCGCCGCCGTCGTTGCAGCCCCCGGCGGGCAACGTCGTCGCCAACCCGGGCTTCGAGTCGTCGAGCACGGCGCCGTGGGCGTGTGCCGGCCAGTGCGGCGTGGACCGGGGCCTGGGCAACGCCAACTCGGGCGCGAACAACGGCTGGGTGCGCAACACCACGGGATGGAACGACATCGACCAGACCGTCCCGGTGACGCCCAACAGGCAGTACACGCTGACGGGCTGGTTGCGCACCTCCCCGGACAACTCGGCGGGCTACTTCGGCGTGCGGACCACCGGCGGGACGGTGCTCAACGAGACCGAGTACAACAGCCTCCCTGGCTACACGGAGCTCACCGTCAGCGTGAATTCGGGCAACAACTCGAGCCTGGTCGTCTACGGCGGCCTGTGGGCGCAGAACCAGGACACCACGCTCCAGATCGACGACGTCTTCCTGGCGCCGTCGGGGACGCCGCCCAACGTGGTCGCCGATCCGGGCTTCGAGGCCGGGACGTTGAGCCCGTGGGGCTGCGCCGGCCAGTGCGGCCTCGACCAGAACGCGGGGAACGCCTTCTCCGGCGCCAACAACGCCTGGGTGCGGAACTGGACCGGGTGGAACGACATCGACCAGACGGTCCCGGTCATGCCCAACACCGAGTACACGCTGACGGGATGGCTGCGCACCTCCGCCAACAACAACGCCGGCTACTTCGGTGTCCGTGACACGAGCGGCAACGTGCTCAGCGAACAGGAGTACAACAGCCTGCCCGGGTACACGCAGCTGACGGTCACGCTGAACACCGGCAGCAAGAGCACCGTCGTCGTCTACGGCGGGCTGTGGGCCCAGGGGGACACGTGGCTGCAGCTCGACGACGTCTCGCTGATGCCGACGTGAACGACGGGAGGGCCTGAGGGTCTGCGCGTTCGGCGGCGCCGGCCCCTCGGCGTCACGGCTCAGCGCCGCTCGAGCGCCTCGATCAGCACGTCGAGGAACGGCACCTGCCCTTTGAGGAGCTTGGCCCGGGCCTGATCCACCGTCATCCACTCGACCCGGTCGACCTCGGGGAACTCGCGCGTGGTGCCAGAGCCCCGGGGCCACTCGATCTCGAAGGTGTTGCTGGTGGCTTGGGTCACGTCGAGGTCGCCCGCCAAGGCCCACGCCGTGACCCATTTGCCGCTCGGCTGGCGTCGCTCGCCGAGGAGCACCGGGTCCCCGGGGGGCGCGTCGAGGCCGACCTCTTCGCGGAATTCGCGCACGGCGGTGGCGAGAGGGTCCTCGTCGGGCCCGTACTCGCCCTTCGGGATCGACCAGGCGCCGGCGTCCTTCCTGGCCCAGAACGGCCCGCCCGGGTGCGCGAGCAACACCTCGACGACGCCCTCGGCCGACACCCGGTAGA
>DATAYX010000453.1:0-1844 GCA_036272355.1 Acidimicrobiales bacterium | reverse complement strand
GACGAGGATCGGCACGACCACGCGCCAACGGCGGCGGCGTTTGGATTTCGCGGCCTTCCGGCGGGCGCGCCGGCCGGAGGGGGGCGGCTGGTCGGGCGACGGCTCGCGCAGCGAGTCCACCCCGAACGGCGCCACCACGAGGGGCGCCGGGGTCTCGGGGTTCACCGCCGGTTCAGGGCATCGAGTTCTTCGGGCGTCATCAGCACCGCCCTGGCCTTGGAGCCCTCGCTCGGGCCGACGACGCCGGCACGTTCGAGGAGGTCCATGAGGCGACCGGCGCGAGCGAAGCCGACCCGGAGCTTGCGCTGCAGCATGGAGGTCGACCCTAGTTGGGAGCGCACGACGAGATCCCGCGCCTGGGCCACCAGCTCGTCGTCCTCGTCGTCCATGGGGTCGGCGCCACCAGGGCCGTCGTCGACCCCCTCGATCCCCACGATGGCCTCTTCCTGGCCGCCCTGGGCCCGCCAGTGCCCCACGATCTCGCGTACCTCTTCCTCCGAGACCCACGGGGCCTGGAGGCGGCGCGGGATGTTGGACGAGGCGGTGAGGAGCAGCATGTCGCCCTTGCCGACGAGGCGCTCGGCGCCCGGCTGGTCGAGGATGACCCGGCTGTCGGCGAGCGAGGACACCGAGAAGGCCATACGGCTCGGGATGTTCGCCTTGATCACGCCGGTGATGACGTCGACCGAGGGGCGCTGCGTGGCGATCACGAGGTGGATGCCGACGGCGCGCGCCATCTGCGCGATGCGCACGATGGAGTCCTCGACGTCGCGGGCCGCCACCATCATCAGGTCGTTGAGCTCGTCGACCACGACGAGGATGAAGGGCTCGGGCTGGACCGGCTCCTCCTCCTCGAGCTCGTCCTCGGCGTCGACGGCCGGGTGGCCCTCGCCGAGCGCACGGGCCGCCGCGTCGCGCACCAGGCGGCGGTCCGAGGGCGGCGACTCGATGCGCCCCTCCGCCACGAGCTGGTTGTAGCCGGTGATGTCGCGCACGCCGTGCTGGGCCAGCAGGCCATAGCGCCGCTCCATCTCCTTGACCGCCCACGCCAGCGCGTTGGCCGCCCGCTTGGGGTCGACGACCACCGGGTTCAGCAGGTGGGGCAGCCCGTCGTACTGGCCGAGCTCGACGCGCTTGGGGTCGACCAGGATCATCTTGACCCGGTCCGGCGTCTGGCGCATGAGGATCGACGTGATGATCGAGTTCATGCACGACGACTTGCCGGACCCCGTCGCCCCCGAGATGAGTATGTGGGGCATCTCGGCCAGGTTCTCCATGACGGCCCGCCCGGCGATGTCGCGGCCCATGGCGACCTCGAGCGGATGCGTGGCCGCATGCCCCTCTTTGGAATCGAGGATGTCGCGCAGCGCGACCAGCTGGCGCGTCCGGTTCGGCACCTCGACGCCGATGGCCGACTTGCCCGGGATCGGCGCCAGGATGCGCACGTCCGGCGACGCCATGGCGTAGGCGATGTCCTTGGACAGGCTGGTGACCCGCGCCACCTTCACCCCCGGACCGAGCTCGAGCT
The DNA here is from genome assembly GCA_036272355.1 of Acidimicrobiales bacterium. GTDB lineage: Bacteria > Actinomycetota > Acidimicrobiia > Acidimicrobiales > RAAP-2 > Bog-473. The sequence continues at coordinate 316 of DATAYX010000453.1, read as the reverse complement.
CGTAGCGGGTGACGGTCGGCCCGACCCGGCTGCCCACCAGACGCGTCTCCACGCCGTGTGCGGCGAGGGCGCGCACGAGCTCCTCTCCGGCCGCGTCGACCTGGCGTTGGTCGGTGCGCAGCTTCTTGGAGGCGATCAGCTTCGACATCGGCGGGAGCACCCATTCGCCGGGAGCGCGTGCTGTGACCGGGACCGCCGGGGCGGGCTCGGCGACGGGTTCGGGCCCGGGCTCGGGCTCGGGGTCGAGCGGGATGTCGATGTCGGTGTCGTCGGCCTCCATCTCGGGCGCCTCGGGGACGGTGAGCGGCGGCGGCGG
>DATAYX010000452.1:0-4383 GCA_036272355.1 Acidimicrobiales bacterium | reverse complement strand
TACGGGGCGTGGCCCGACAGCGGCGAGATCGACTTCGGCGAGTTCTACTCGAGGTTTCCGAACCTCGACGTGCCGGTCATCCACTACCACGGTTCCACGCGAGACCCGAATGCCACCAGCAACAATTGCGCGATCGTGGGTCAGACCACGGCCGGGCAATGGCACACCTACGCGCTGAAGTGGACACCGACCACCCTCACCACGTACTACGACGGCATGACCTGTTTCACCGACACGTATGCGCCGTACGCGACCTACCCCGACACGCCGCCCAAGCCGTTCACCCAGCCGTTCTTCCTCAACCTGACCCAGGCCCTGGGGGTCGGCACCACCAACGGGTTCCAGGCTTGGACCACGAGCCTGCCGGTGACGACGAAGGTCGACTGGGTGCGCGTCTGGCAGTACTAGGAGCCCTGCGTCTCCTCACAACGGCTTGACGTCGAGCGTTCCGCAACGTGGCCGGGCGCACCCGGATCGCTCAGCGCGGCTCCGGCGAGCAGATCTGGCAGGGCCGCAACCCCACGGTCCCGTCGGGCCCGAGCACCCGCAGGTCCTCGGGGTGGTGCGCGATGACCGCGCAGTCGGCCCGGTGGTACACCGTCCCCGACGACGTGGCGTAGAAGGTCGTCGGCGCTTCAGCCACCGCCGTGCCCGCCCCGGCGCCGGGCGTCGACGAGCCGAGTGCCGCCGCCAGTCCCGCACCCGCACCTGCACCCGCACCAGTGCCGTCACCGCGCTGCGCCAGCAACGCCGCGGCGATGGTCTCGAGTAGCCGCTGCTGTTCCTCGTGGTGCAGGTCCGCCTGGTCGTAGATGCGGTAGAGCCAGTGCCCCCAGAACAACAGCCCCCCGACGATCATGCAGCCGAGCCCGACGAACGAGCCCGACACCATGTAGGGGATCTGCTGCTGCACGACCCGGGCATGCGCGGCGCCGTACCACCCGAGCAAGATGAACACGACCCCGAGCGGGATGAGCAGCGCCCCGGCGATCACCTGCCAGCTGTTGCGGATGTCGTACTTCTCCGCCCAGCGCGCCATCCTGGTGTGGCCACCGCCTCCGCCGCCGCCCTCGTCGTCCTGGCGGTCCCCGTCCCCCGACGTCGGGCCTGCCTCGGGCTGCACGGCCCCGGGCAGGTCGGAGGCGGCCGGCGCGTCGCTGAAGATCTCGTCGAGTTGCCTGTCCACGTCAATCGTCATGGTCGTCGTCTCCTTCCGGCCGTGGCGAACTGCCAGCGGGCCAGCACCAAAAGCGGGTAGGCGAGCAGCGCGCACGCCAACAACGCGGTCACCGTCCAGCCCAGAGGGGCCGGGATGCCGTTGATCGGGAACGCCGTGGCGCTCGTCGCCCCGGGCGCGGCCGCGCCGCTGCCCGTGGAGCCCGTCGGCGCCCCCAGGCTCTGCGCCAGACCCTCCGAGCCGAGGGAACCGAAGCCGGTGTTGCCGGTGACCCCGGTCGTCCCGGGCGCCCCCAGGGTCGACGCGTTCGTCGAGGCGCCGGTGTTCCCGGTCGTGCCCGTGCTGGGTGTCGGCGAGGAGGCGTCGACACTGGCCTGGGCGAGCCCGAAGGTGATGGACGTCGTCATCGTGTAGTCGCCGGCCGGGAGCCCGACGTTGCCGAGCTCGGGAATCGGGAGGGTCGGTTCACCGGGAATGAACGGAACGGCGAACTGGTGGGTGAGCGAAATCACCAACCCGCCTGCGTCCGCCTTCGCCTGTGCGCCGTTCGACGTCTGCTTGGGATCGAGCAGCCGGATGTTCACCCCGTCCTGTCCCAGCGTGGCGTTGACCGTCTGCTGGAGCTGCGCCACCGTGATGCCGACCGGCGGGCTCGCGTTATTCGCGATGTGCACGCCGGTGCTGTCGATGTACGCCGCCGTGCCGTCGACCGTCACGTCACCCAGATGCACCGTCGCCGTCGGCGTGCCCGTCGTCCCGTCCGACGTCGCCACGGCCTTCGACGTCAGTCCCGCGATGTCGACCAGGCCGGCGATGTCGATCGCACCGAGGGTCGAGGTGGCGGTCGAGGTGATCGACGAGTTGCCGACGGCGATGCTGTTGGTGGAGCTGATGTTCCCGATGTCGATGACGCTGCCGGAGCTCGTCGGGAGGACCCCGCCGAGGGCGGGTGGCAGCTTGCCGGCGGTCAGCAGGTTGTCCAGCGACAGATCGGTGACCGTGCCCGAAGCGGTCCCTCCGTCGGTCGAGGTGGTGGCCGTGCCCTGGGCGACCGGCAACTGGCCCGGTTGGGTCCCCTTCGGGAAAGTGACGGTGGCGGGGAAGCCCGGTGATGTCGGGTACTTGCTCTCGGCCAGCAGCGGGTCGTTCAGCGGGAGGGCGGGTGCGCCGAACGTCTGGAGCAGCGTGCCCAGACTGGCCGCGATGTCGCCCGGGTAGTACGGCGCCCCGATGCTGTCGACCACAGGGCCGCCGCCGAGCGTGACACGTGCGAACGGCACGTCGTCTTCGATGAGGTTCTCGTTGGGCAGCGGCACCACGCCCGGCACGTTGAAGGCGAACTGTGCGCCGATGGCCAAGGCGGACGCGTTGTATCCGAGGAGCGAGGTGTCGGCGCCGCCCGACGCGGCCAGTGGGCCCAACGCGACCGCCCCGACGACGAGCGGCAAGGCCAGCAGTGGCACCCAGCGGCGCGTCCGCCGCATCCGTTCCGCCCCCCTCCGGGCTCCTCTCATGCCGCGCCGCCCAGGTAGGCCGCGGCGAGGTTGCTGGCCCGCATGTCGTTGGGCTCGCCGACGTCGACGATCACGCCCTTGTCCATCACGTAGACGTAGTCGGCCAACTCGAGCGCCGTCTCCACGTACTGTTCAACGAGCAACAGGCTGGCGCCCGTCGCTGCGATCTTGCGGAGGGCCTCGAAGAGATGCCCCACCACGATGGGCGCCAGGCCCATGGAGATCTCGTCGACCATCAGCAGCCGGGGCCGGGCCATGATCGCCCTGGCCAGAGCCAACATCTGCTGCTCGCCACCCGAGAGGCTGCCCGCGGTCTGGCGCAGGCGGTTGCCGAGGACCGGGAACATCTCGGTCGCCTCCTCGAGGGCGCTCCGGTCGCCTTCCTGGCCGTTTGTGCGCCCGGTCGTCCCCTCGGCCGCCATCTCGAGGTTCTCGCGTACGTCGAGGCTCGGGAAGATGCCGCGGCCCTCGGGCACGTGGACGACGCCCATCCGTGCGATCCGGTACGCCGCCATCCGGTCGATGCGACGGCCGAACGATGTGATCGTGCCCCCCTCCTCGGCCCGCATCACGCCCGAGATCGTCCGCAGGGTCGTGCTCTTTCCCGCCCCGTTCGGGCCGAGCAGCGCGACCACGGCGCCCCGCGGCACGGTGAGCGACACGTCATGGAGCGCGCGCACGCCGCCGTACGAGACGCGCAGGCAGCTGATCTCGAGTGCGGCGTCAAACGACACTGGCGTCTCCCAGGTAGGCAGCTCGCACCACTTCGTTCTGCCGTATCTCCTCGGGCGTGCCGCGTGCGATGACGCGGCCGAAGTCGAGGACGGTGAGATCGGCGCAGACATCCATGACGAGCGCCATGTCGTGTTCGACCAGCAGGACCGCGGGTGCATCGTCCCCCGTCGTCACGCTGCGGAGGATTGCGCTGAAGTTGGCCGTCTCCTGGGCGTCGAGACCCGAGCCCGGTTCGTCGAGGAGGAGCAGCCGCGGGTCGGTGCACAACGCGCGCCCCAACTCGACCATCCGGCCCTGTCCGGTGGACAGCTCACCGGCGAGGCGGTCGGCCAGCGGCCAGAGGTCGAGCAGGCCCATCACGTCTTGGACCGTGCGGCGGCACTGCTGGCGGCCCCGTCCGAGTACCCCGCCGCCGTGCGAGGACTCCCACGATGCCACCAGATTGTCGTGCACGGTCATGCGGGTGAAGAGCGCCAGGCGCTGGAACGTGCGGGCCAGCCCCGCCCGCCCCCGCCGGTGTGCCGGCCATCGAGAGATATCGCTGCCACCGAACAGCACGCGTCCGGTGCTCGCGTCCTGCAGGCCGGTGAGCACATTGAACATCGTGGTCTTGCCCGCACCATTCGGGCCGATGAGCCCGACGATCCGACCCGGTGGCACCTCGAGGCTCACCTTGTCGAGCGCTCGCAGGCCGCCGAACTGCACAGAGATGTCCTCAGCCACGAGCACCGCGCTGTCGGGGGGCTCCGCAGGGGTCGGCATGGTCACGGCGCTATCGGACATGGCCCGGCACCACCTTCCCGGTGCGGACGCCCGCTCGTGTCGCGGATTCGGCGCCCGCGCGTTCCCTCGGTGCGCGCCGCGGCAACGGGCGCAGAACGCCCAGGACGTAACGGGTCTGGCGCCGCGCCAACGCCACGGTGCCCTCGGGCTCCTGGGCCAGGCCGATCACGCCCA
>DATAYX010000451.1:0-3974 GCA_036272355.1 Acidimicrobiales bacterium | reverse complement strand
GGCGACCGCCGCGCCGCTACAGCCGCCGATGCCGGGGCACGAACCCGCGAATGTCGCATCGCCGAAGGCGAACACGCCGCCGTCGGAGGCCACCATGAAGTAGCCCCCGTCGTCGTGGCTGGCCACCATCCCGACAATGGGCGCGTTGAGACTGTGGGCCTTGCCGGAGCCGGCCGGGTTGAAACCGAGGCCGGGCATCGAGCCGTAGAACTGGGTGTCGCCGAAAGCGAAGACACCGCCGTCGGAGGCATCGAGCCAGTAGCCGCCGCGGTCCGGCGTCGGCACGATGCCGACCACCGGCCGCTGCAGGGCCACGCCGCCCATAGACCCGTGGAACTGCGCGGAGCCGAAGGAGAAGATGCCGCCGTCAGAGCCGACCAGCCAATAGCCGTGTGTCGGGGGTGGCGGCGGCGGAGGAGGTGGAGGAGGCGGCGGTGGCGGAGGTGAGGTGCCGGTGATGGTCAGCGTGAAGGCCTGGGTGGCATCGGGCGCCACGCCGTTCGACGCATCGAGGCAGATCGTGTAACTCGCGTTGTCGTTCGTACTGGGCGTGCCCCGCAGTGTCGCGGTGGCGCTGCCGGTGTAAACGAGCGAGATGTCCGCCGGCAGGGCCGACGGGGTGCAACCGCTGAACGCGGTGTCGGTGATGGCGCTCACCTGCGGCGTCCCGGTCGTCGTGATCTGGAACGAGCCCGCTGAGCCGGCGGCGAACGTGGCCGCGTTGGCACTCGTGATGGACGGGGCCGCCGTCGTCCCCGAGCCGGTGTACGTGTAGCGGTCCGCGGCGCCGATCGGACTGGTGCCGTCCGGCGTGGTGACCGTGACGTTGAAGGTCCCGGGGCTGAGCGACATGGGAATGGTCGTGATGATCGTGTTGGAGCTGTAGCTCATCGAGCCGATGCTCGCGACTGTGCCGAAATCGACGATCGGCGTCGCGCCTTCGTTGAAGTTGGCGCCGTGGATGGTGATGCTGCCCGAAGGGATCTCGGGGCCCGATACGGGCGTGATGGAGGTGATCGACGGCGCGGTCGACGGCGCGTAGGTGAATTCGTTGACCTGGGACACCCCGGTCGAGCTCGACGAGCCGCCGGTCGTCGTGACGGTGACGGTCACGGTATCGGCGGCGTTGCCCAGCGGGTCGGCGGGTGCGTCCGCCGTGAGCTCACCGTTCCAATTGACGTGCACGTTGGTGGCGGCGACGCCACCGAAGTGGACCGTGGGCGTCGTGCCGAAGTAGTTGCCCTCGATGGTGACGGGCGTCCCGGCCGCCGTGTTCGACGACGAGGCCGGCAGGACCTGCACGACGTCGGGCGCCTGCGACGTCGTCGGCGTGGGCAGGGTCGAGGGGTCCAAGGGGTCGACGAGGGTGTCGGCCGGATTGCTCTGGAACGCGAAGACCTGGGCGTACCGACCCGTCGCGGTGTCACCGACGCCCATCAACGCGGTCTTCCCCGTGACCAGACCCCAGTCGCGGAGGACGTTGTTGCGGTGACCCCAACAGTCGGGGTCCGCCGCCGAGGTGCACAAGAGGTTGGTCCCCCCGTAGCCGTCGTTGTACAACCAGGCGAAGTCAGCCCCGAGGGGCGTGTAGTCGACGGCGAAGTTGGCACCACCCGGGCCGGAATATCCGCCTGGCAACAGCGGATCCGAGTCCGTGGACGCTCCGGTCTGCGCGGCGGCGTTGAGGTTGGCATCGAGGCCGGCGTACTGCGGGAGCCCACGGTCGCCTCGCTCCTCGTCGACGAGGATGAGCTGCTGCTGGGTGACGGTTTGGCTGGCGTAGTTGCCCGGCAGCACCAGAGGACCCACGCCCTCGAGCGACCGGGCGTAGTTGATGTCGTGGAGGACGGAATCGATGCAGCGCGCGCTCGTGTCGTCGACCGGCGACAGCGTGCACGCCGGCATCACCTGCGGCGGGATGTTCACCGCCGGGACCGAGGGATAGACGGTGCCGGAGGCGCCGGCGACCGCCTGTGGCAGGACGACGAGCGCGACCGTGGACGCCACGACCAGCACCGTGCCCGCGACGGCCCGCGCGAACCTTTTGGATTGGGCGCGTGCGCCCCCCCGCTGCATCACGCTTCCCCGAGCCCCCTCCGGATTGAGATCAGCCGGGGCAACGTAACACTTTCGGGTTCCCGGACCGAGGGCTCAAAGCGGAAGTTGTCGCCGCGTTGGGGGCAATAGGTCTAGAGGACTACGCCGCCGCTAGTGTCGGCGATGCACGCAACGACCAGGCGGAAAGGGAGTGCGGCGATGCACCAAGCCAGGGTGGGCGCGACATTGCGGATGCACCGCGCGGTGAGGCGGTGGCCGTTGTCGACAGCGGCGGTGCTCGCGCTGCTCGCGGTCATCCCGTCGGGCGCCGGCGCCGCGATGGCGACCGACGCCGCCCCGCCGCAGACGGCGGCATACGCGCCCACCGACACACCGGGCCCGCCGCTCGACGTGCCGGCCAGCGAGCTCGATGCGGCCCTCACGTGTTCTGCGACGGCGGCGTCCCCCACCCGCGACATCATCCTCGTCCTGCCGCCGACGCTGTTCGACCCGGGTGAGGCGTACGGCTGGAACTATCTCCCGGCCTTCGCCGCCCGCGGGTGGCCGTACTGCGAGCTGACCGTGCCCGACCATTCGGACGGCGACATCCAGGTCGCGGCCGAGTACGTGGTCAACGCCGTCCGCTTCCTGCACGCGTTCTCGGGCCGGCAGGTCGAGCTGTTCGGCTGGAGCCAGGGCGCGAGCACGCTGCCCCGCTGGGCGCTCCGGTGGTGGCCCGACATCCGGCCGATGGTGTCGTCGCTCGTCGGGCTGGCACCGGACAACGAGTTCGGCACGACGGACCCGGTGATCGAGAGCGTCTGCGCCTTCGAGTGCTTCCCCGCCGCCTGGCAGGAGACGCACCGGCTCATCGGCGGCGAGTCTCACTTTATGGCCGCGATGAACTCGCTCCAACAGACGTTTCCCGGCATCGCGTACACGGACATCTGGAGCGAGCTCGACGAGGTGGCGGGCTGGAACTTCGGCTCGGACAAGGTGTCCCCGCTGCCGCCGGCCCCGAATGTCCTCGACGTGTCGACACAGTCGCTGTGCCCGCTCCAGGTCGACGAGCACCTGACCATTCCCGCCGTCGGGGTGGCCTACGCGGTGGCCATGGCGGCCCTGGCCGCGCCGGGTCAGCTGCCGGACCTCGCCGCGATCGACCGCGCCACGGTGTGCCCACACCTGTTGATGCCCTACGTCTCCCCCCTCTCGCTCGTGGTGCACGAGGCGCAGCTGGTGGCGCTCGTCGGCGAGCGGGCGACGGTCGGCATGATCACGAGCGAGCCTCCGCTCCGGTGCTACGTGACGGCCTCGTGCGGGAGCACCCCGCCGCCATAGCTTCCTGACCTGGACCGATGGCGGGCAGACCACCCGGTATCAAGTAATCCACAGGGGCAGCCGATATTCGAGGAATGCGGGACGGAGGGGGTGGACGCATGTTTCTCGCGACGCGGCTCGGTCGCGTCGCCGCCGTCGCACTCCCGAGCGCCGGCACCGCGCTGGCCTTCGTCATCATGTCGCGCTACCACTTCGTCGGCGAGGAACCCGTCTGGGTGATCCTCGTCCTGCTCGCCCTCGGGGCGGTGATCGGCGAATCGATGAGCCGTCTCCTCGAGGGCGACCCGAACGGATGGAAGCTGCACGCCGGTGTCGGCCTCCAGTGCCTGGCCGTCGCCGGGATCATCTACGCCATCGGATGGGGTCCCACCCTGGCCATCGGATTCCTCTTCATTGCCGCCCGCGCTCTGGACATCGTCGGGTCCCGGGTCTGGCCCATCGTCGTGCTCTGGACCGCCATCTCGACGCTGGCGGGACAGATCGCCATCGGCCTCGGTCTCGTCGACACGTACGTGCCCACGCCGTCGGTGCACGGCCTGGCCATCCTCAGCGTGCTCGGCGTGTGGTTCGTCACCTGGATCCTCGCCGGCAAGGTC
>DATAYX010000450.1:0-3196 GCA_036272355.1 Acidimicrobiales bacterium | reverse complement strand
AGGAACTGCAGCGTCACGACCATCCAGAGCTGCGGCATGTACAGCGACAGGACGTAGAGGCCGCCGTACGCGGTGATGCAGATGCCCGCGATGATGAGTGGCCGCTGCGGCGCCCGCCGGAAGAACCGGTCGCCGAACACGTAGGCCAGTGGCAGCCCCAGGAACGCCGCCAGCCCGATGATGGCGTACACCTCGCTACGCGACGCCGTGTCGAGGTGGAACTTGTCGATGAAGAACAGGTTTCCGAACAGCGGCGCGCCGGTTCCGGCAAAGCCCAGGATGGCGACGGCAACAAGCTCGTAGTACAGCGAACGCACCCGTAGCAGCCGGGTGACGGCCGAGCCGAGCAGGACGCGGGGCGCCTTCTCCTGCTGGGTGTGCAGGTCCATGCCCGAGGCCTTGAGGATGTGGCTGGACTCGTTGGCCCCCTTCTCGGGTTCGCGCAGCGTGAACAGGGCGAACCCGATCGGAATGCCCACCAGGGCCACGAGCAGGCCGTAGCGCCAGTTGTGCGCGATCGTCACGACGTAGCCGAAGATCAAGATCCCGACCGTCTGCGACAGCGGGTCCGACAGGTTGTGCCAGCTGAAGATCCTGCCCCGCCCCTCGGTCGGGTAGGCGTCCGAGAGGTACGAGTTGTGCACCGTGTTGTTCACGCCGGTGCCCACCGACGCCGCGAGGTACAGGAACGCGAACGCCCACACGTTCGGCGAGAGGGCCATCAACGCGCCGAAGCCGGCGAAGATGAGTAACGCGACACCTGCCACGAGCTTGCGGCTGCCCCGGTCGGCCCAGACCGCGAGCGGGACCGCCCACAGCAGCTGCGACACCTGCGCGATGAAGGCCACGGCGCCGAGTGACGCGTTCGACATGTGGAACGACGTCTGGAGGTTGTGCCCGATGAGGGTGATGCCGTTGCCGAAGGTACCGGGCACCAACGCCGCCGCTGTCATCAGGACGAGTGGTGCGTACCCCGACGACTTGAGGATGCCCACCAGGGGTGGCGGCTTCCCCTCCCCCGTACCCGGCATGACCGCGAGGTCCGCCACGACGTCGGCGTCCTTGACCTGCGTGACCGCTTCGCGCAGCAGGTCGTCGGGGACCGCGAAGTCGAACAGCGGCTCGCTCGGCACTGGTGCAGGACTCTAACCTGACACCTGCGTCAGGGATCGTTCAGACGCGCAGGGTGGCGACGGTGAGGGGGCCCTCGGGCAGTACGGCCACGCGGGCGGACGGGCCGAGTCCCGCCAGCGTGTCGCCGACGGCCTCGTCGAGGTCCGGCGCCGGCCACAGCTGTGCCGTCCGGATCGCGTCCGGACCCAGGCCGTCGCTGTGCATCTTGACCGCACCGCGCGCGAGCACGCGGCCCAGCACCTGCGCCTGCCAGCGGTCCAGTTCCGGGCCGGCCGCCGACGCGACCAGGTCGGCGTGCGTGCGCGCCCCGCCCAGCAGCCTCGCGAACGCGCCGTCGTCGGGGACGCCGTCCGCGCAGGCCGCGGCCATTACCACCGTCCCGCCGGGACGACGTATCCGGTCCGCCGCCGCCATACCCTTCACGGCCTGGTACAGGTTGCGATCGAGCGGATGGCCCCCGTTGGTCGACACGACGAGGTCGAAGGGGGCGTCCACCTCGCGACGCGCCGACGCGCCGACGTGCGCGCAGGCGGCATCGTGGGTCTCCGTCAGGGGTCCGGCGAACACCGCCGTGACGCGGCGGGCGCGGTTGATCGCCACGTCGAGCGACAGCTGGGGAGGGGCGAGATCAGTGGCGACCCGCACGAAGTCGTGCACCGGGTTGCCGTGCCGGGTGAGGAACGTGGCCCGGTCGTCCGCGATCCGGCGCGGGTGGTGCGCCTCGAGGATCGTCCCGGTGGCGGCCAGGCCCGGGCACACCGCCTTCGGGCCACCGCTGAACCCGGCGAAGAAGTGCGGCTCGACGAACCCCGTCACGATGCGTACGTCCGCCTCGACGTACTCGCGCTGGAGCAGCACGGCGACGCCGTCCACCTCGCCCACCGCCACGTGCTCGTCGCTCTCCGCGTCGTGGTCCACGAGCCGGTACCGCGCCACCAGCTCCGGACCGATCAGCTCGGCCATCTCCGCCGCGGTTGCCTGACGGTGCGTCCCCGTCGCGCACAACAGCGTCACGCGGTCGTCGGGCACGCCTGCCCGCGCCAGCTCGTCGAGTAGCGGCGGCAGCACCGTCCGGTTGGGCATCGGCCGGGTCAGGTCAGGGAAGACGACCGCGACCCGCCGGGCGCCGTCCACCAACGCGCCCAACGCGGCGCCGGCGACCGGCGCATGGAGCGCCGCGCGGATCGCGCCGTCCTCGTCGGCCAGCGCGGGTGCGTCGACCGGGAGGATGACGTGCGACGAATCGGGCACCTCGACCGACGTGCCGTGGCGGCCGTAGGCGAGATCGACGCGCACCGGACGGTCAGATGTCGATTCGCACCGCGCCTGGCAGCGACTCGGTCGCAGCCAGGACGGACAGCGCGACATGGTCGACCTGGGGACGGAGGCTCAGGTAGACCTCGACTGCGTCCGCATCGGGTTCGAACACACCCGAGACCGGGTCGAGTGCGTCGAGAGAGAGGCCCATACCGAGCGCCTTGCCCGCCAGCAAGGCCGCGCCTGCCGAGGCCGCCTCGCCCGAACGTCGCCGCGTCGCCGGCACGCCGAGGACCGAAGTGAGTACGTCGACCCAGACGGGAAGGCCGGTCCCCGCACCGCCCAGGGTCACCCCGGCCGCCGACGAACCGCCGAGCCGCCCGACCGTCACCACCTCCATGACTCGCAGCACGTCCCATGCCACGGACTCGATCACCGCACGCGCGAGGTCCTTCGCCTCGTGGGCAGCGCTCAGCCCCATGAATCCCGCGCGTGCGTCGTCGCGCCACCAGGGGGCACGAGCCCCGTCGAGCCACGGCACCGCCATCACCCCATTCGCGCCCGGCGGGCTCTCCCGCGCCATGCGGGCCAGCTGGTCCGGCGTCGTGTCGACCAGGCGACCGAGCCAGGCGAGGAACACGCCCGCGGTCGACAGGCCGCCCTCGAGGAGCCAGCCGCTGTCCGCCCCGCGCGTGACAACGGCACCGGCCGGGGAGGGGACGGGCCGCTCCTGGACCGGTACCGAGATGTTGGCCGTCGTCCCCCAGCTGACCATCGGCCGGTCCTCCGAGGCGCCCGAGCCGAG
>DATAYX010000449.1:0-1816 GCA_036272355.1 Acidimicrobiales bacterium | reverse complement strand
GTCACCGAGCGCTGGTGGTCCGTCCGCCGCCGCCGGGCCCGCCTGCAGGTCGTGACCGAGGAGGGGGTGGCGCGCCTGCTCTGCTCCGAACGCGGGCGCTGGTGGGTCGAGGCGCTCTATGACTGAGTCGGTCGCGTACGCCGAACTCCACGCGCACTCGGGGTTCAGCTTCCTCGACGGGAGCAGCGATCCCGAAGAGCTGGTGGCCGAGGCCGACCGGCTCGGGCTGGCCGCGCTCGCGCTGACCGACCACCACGGCTTCTACGGCGTGGTGCGCTTCGCCGAGGCGGCGCGGGTGTGCGGGTTGCCGACGGTCTTCGGGACCGAGGTCACGCTCGCGCCCGCCGGCCTGCGCACGGGCGAGCCCGACCCGAGCGGCGCGCACCTTGTCATCCTGGCCCGCGACCCGGACGGCTACGCGCGGCTGTCCACCGTGCTGGCCGACGCGCACCTCGAGGGCGGCGAGAAGGGGAAGCCGATCTTCACCTTCGACGCGTTGGCCCGTGCCGCGGGCGGCCACTGGCTGGTGCTCAGTGGTTGTCGGAAAGGGGCGGTCCCCGCCGCGCTGATGGAAGCAGGGCCCAGCGCGGCCGCCAGAGAAGTCGGACGCCTCGTCGACGCCTTCGGACGCGCCAACGTCGCCCTCGAGCTGTGGGACCACGGCGATCCGATCGACGCCGCGCGCAACGACGCGCTGGCGCGTCTGGCCGTCGAGTGGGGCCTCGACGCGGTCGCCACCAACAACGTGCACTACGCGACGCCGGCGGGGTTCCGCCTCGCCACGACCCTCGCCGCCGTGCGGGCGCGTCGTCCGTTGGCCGAGCTCGAGGGCTGGCTGCCCCCGGCCCCGGTGGCCTGCCTTCGCTCCGCCGGCGAGCAGAGCCGGCGCTTCGCCCGCTGGCCCGGGGTCGTCGAGCGGGCCGCCGAGCTCGGGCGCGCCTGCGCCTTCGACCTCCGCCTCGTGGCGCCGCGGCTGCCCGACTTCCCCGTCCCCGACGGCATGACCGAGCAGGGCTACCTGCGCCACCTGGTGCACGAGGGGGCGCTGGCCCGGTACGGGCCGCCCGAGCGCGAGCGCGTGCCGGGGGCGTGGAAGCAGATCGAGCACGAGCTCGATGTGATCGGCATGCTCGGCTTCGCCGGCTACTTCCTCATCGTGTGGGACATCGCACGGGTGTGCCGGGAGCTGAACATCTACTGCCAGGGACGCGGGTCGGCGGCGAACTCCGCCGTCTGTTACGCGCTCGGTGTCACCAACGTCGACTCGGTCGACCTGGGTCTGCTGTTCGAAAGGTTCCTGTCGCCGGCGCGGGACGGGCCGCCGGACATCGACGTGGACATCGAGTCGGAGCGCCGCGAAGAGGTGATCCAGTACGTGTACGAGCGTTACGGCCGCCGGCACGCCGCACAGGTGGCCAACGTCATCACGTACCGGCCGCGGTCGGCGGTCCGCGACGTCGGCAAGGCGTTCGGGTTCTCGCCCCAACAGGTCGACGCGTGGTCGGCCGGGATCGACGCGGCCGTCTACCACCGGGGGCCGGCCTCGGCCGCGGCGGTACACGAGGCGGTGGATCCGACGGCGGGGACCGACGGGGGCGGCGGTGGGGTGCCGCCGCTGGTGGCCGAGCTGGCGACCGAGGTGCTCGACCGGCCGCGCCATCTCGGCATCCACTCCTGCGGCATGGTGCTGTGCGACCGGCCGGTGGTCGAGGTGTGCCCGGTCGAGTGGGGGCGCATGGAGGGCCGCTCCGTGCTGCAGTGGGACAAGGACGACTGCGCCGCCATCGGGCTGGTGAAGTTCGACCTGCTGGGGCTC
>DATAYX010000448.1:0-5393 GCA_036272355.1 Acidimicrobiales bacterium | reverse complement strand
GGTGCCGGGGTGACGACGGGCCCGAAGATGGCCTGGCCGTTGTAGTGGATGACGGGCGTGCCGACGTCGTAGCCCACTGGATCCATGCCGGCCCGGTGCGACGCTTCCAGGGCATCGTCGAATTCCTCCGACGTGGCCGCGTCGGCCAGCGAGGGCGGCAGGCCCAGCTCCTCCAGCGCCTCGGGCACGATTTTCGGTCGCTCGTTCTCGTCGCGCATACGGCCCTGGAGGTGGATCCGGTTCCCCAGTGCCGTGTACAGCGGCAGCAGGACCTCGCGGCCCTTCAGCTGCTCCGCCGCGATGCAGACGCGCACGGGACCCTTGGCCAGCGACATGCGATTGCGGTACTCGTCGCTGAGCCCCTCGCGATCGGCGTTGAGGATCGCGAGCGACATCACGTGCCACTGCGTCTCGATATCGCGGACCTTCTCCACCTCGAGCATCCAGCGCGAGGTGATCCAGGCCCAGGGGCAGAGCGGGTCGAACCAGAAGTCGGCCGTGTCGGTCACGGGATACCGCCGTCCACGCGCAGCACGGTGCCGGTCACGAACGACGAGGCGTCCGTCGCCAGGAACATCGCCGCGCCCACGATCTCGGGTGGCTCACCCGCTCGGCCGAGCGCGTGGTGCGGCATGCCCCGCTCGAGGATCTTGGGGTCCCACGCCTTGCTGATGTCCGTGAGGAACGGCCCGGCCATGATCGTGTTCACCCGCACCGTCGGCCCGAAGGCCTTCGAGAAGCCCTCGGTGAGCGCGTTCAGCCCTGCTTTGGCGGCGTCGTAGGGCAGCATGTGCGGCGCCGGCCGGATCGACCCTGTGCTTGAGACGTTGATGATGGATCCACCGTATGGGCCCTGGGCCATCTTCGTGCCGACCAGTGCCGTGAGCCGGAACGGGCCTTTCAGGTTGACGCCGAGCACCTTGTCCCACAGCTCCTCGGTCACCGACGGGAGATCGGGGTAGAGCGGGGACATGCCGGCGTTGTTGACCAGCACGTCGACCCGGCCGAAAGTGCCGTAGGCCTGGTCGACCAGGCCGTCGAGGTCGTCCCAGTGGCCCACGTGGCACGCCACCGGCAGCGCTCGTCGGCCCATCGCCTCGACGTCGGCCGCAACTTCCTTGCAGGTGTCGATCTTGCGGCTCGCGATCACCACGTCGGCGCCGGCCGCGGCGAAGGCGAGCACCATCTCGCGTCCCAACCCGCGGCTGCCCCCTGTTACCAGCGCCACCTTTCCGCTCAGCGCGCCGTCCTCTGCCATCGCTCCTCCGATCCTTCGTCGCTAGTTCGCCCGCAACAGCTCGGTCACCATGTGCGTCACGGCCTTGGCCATCGGGATGTGCAACGACTCGTTGGGCCCGTGCGCGTTGGAGTGCGGGCCGAGCACGCCGGTCGCCACGAACTGCACTCCGGGGAAACCCTTCTGCAGGTCGGCCAGGAAGGGGATGGACCCGCCCTCGCCCACCGCGCCCGCGGCACGCCCGAAACGCTCCTTCGACACGCGGTCCAAGACGGCCGCCACGTCGGCGTCGAGCGGCGGGGCCACCCAGCCCTGGGCGACGCCCTCGACGTCAATGGTGACGTGCGCCCCCTCGTCGGTGCGGATGGCCGAGATGAGGGCGTCGCACGCCGCCTGCACGTCCACGTCCGGCGGCAGCCGCACCGCCAGCTTCAGCGTCGTCGACGGCCGCAGGACGTTGCCGGCCTCGCGCGGCCTGGGCAGCCCGTCGGCGCCGATCACCTCGAGCGCGGCGCCCCAGGTGCGCGCCGCCAGCCGTGCCAACGCGTCGTCACCGAGCAGGTGCAGCCCGGCGACGACGGGGTACCCGCTGTCGGGGAACTCCGCGGCGAGCGCCTCGAGATTGGTCCGGTGCGCGTCGGGCATCCCCGCCCCGAGCAGTTCCGGCAGAAGGATGCGGCCGTCGGCCTCGTCCTCGATCTTGGACAGGATGCGCCGCAGGATCCGGAACGACGACGGGACCACCCCGCCGCCCTGGCCGCTGTGGATGCCCTCCGTCAGCACGTCGACGGTGACCGTGACGATGAGCATCCCGCGCAGCGACGTCGTCAGCCACAGCCGGTCGTAGCTCAGGCCGCCCGAATCGAGGCACACGACAAGCCGCGGCCTGCCGATGCGCGGCGCGAGGTGTTCGAGGTAGGCCGCGAGGTCCGGGCTGCCGCTCTCCTCACTCGCCTCGATCAGGACGAGGACGCGGCCGTGTCCACCGCCAGCTTCCAGCAGAGCCGTCACGGCGGCGAACGTCGAGTAGCCGTCGTCGGCCGTGCCGCGTCCGTAGAGCAGGTCGCCCTGGCGCACCGGCTCGTAGGGCGCGAGCCCCTGGCGCCATTCCCCGAGCGGCGGCTGTTTGTCCATATGGCCGTAGATCACGATCGGGTCGCCGGCGCCACCGTTGTCGACGAGCAGCACCGGCGTGCGGCCGGGCAGCTGGACGATCTCGTTCGTCAACGCACCGTCCTGGTCGCGCACCCAGTCCCGCAAGAGCTCGGCGGCGGCCGCGATGGCGCCGCGTTCGGCCCAATCGGGGTCGAAGGCGGGGGAGAGGCATGGGATCGTCGTGTACTCGGACAGCGCGGGGAGGATCCGCTCCTCCCACGCGGTGTCGATGGCGTCAGTCATCGGCGGTGGGTCACGGCTCGGGTCACGGGGCCGGGCTCTCGGTGATCTCGGCCAGTCGCTCCAGCGTCTTGGCCATGGCCTGCTTGGTCTGCTTGCCCACGGGTCCAGCCTTTAACACGAAACGCTGCTTGTCCTCCGTGATGTCCCAGGTCTCGCGGACGAGTGTGCTCCCACCGCCGGACATCTCGAGCTCGTAGCGCCAGATTCGTCCTCCGATGAAGCGACCGAGCGGGCCGACCAAGGTCGTCTGCCAGGCGATCCGCTTGTCCGGCTCGAACTCGATGACCTTATTGGACATCGAGTAGGGGACCCCGAGCTTCATCGACATGCCGAACGTGGTGCCGAGGGTCAGCTTCTCCGGCGCGCCCTGCTTCAGCTGCTTGACCGATCCCGACCCGTCGATCTCGGGATGCCGCGAGGCATCGGCCACGATGGCGAAGATGTCGGCGGCACGGGCGTTGATCACCCGCTCGACGCTGACGACTGTGTCTCCCATGCTGCGACCTCCGATCGGGCCGTTCCCCGGGCGATGACACTAGGGCGCCCGGCGCTCCTCAGAGGGCGTGGGCGACCAGGTCGCTCAGCTGCACCCACTCGAGCGTCGCGGCGTGGGTCGACGCCAGGACGACCGGGGGCGCCATGCCGGCATCGAGCGCCTCCTGCCAGCGCGACGCGCAGAGGCACCACTGGTCACCCGGCTGCAGACCACTGAATCCGAACTCGGGATGAGGTGTCGAAAGGTCGTTGCCAACCGATGCGGAGAACACGAGGAACTCGGCCGTGACCCGCGTGCAGACCGTGTGCACGCCGAGGTCCTCGGCGCCGGTGTTGCAGCAGCCGTCGCGGAAGAAGCCGGTGACAGGGTCGAAATTGCAGGGTTGGAGATCCTCGCCCAGGACGTTCTGTGCCATGTCCCATTTCAGCACGGCGGCACGGGCCGGTCCGGCCGGCGAGGCCTACTCGCCCTCCAGGGGAGCACCCTCGTAGCGGTCGATCCATGCGAACGAGCTGACCGGGGCGCGCTTCAACCGGCGTGCCGCGGCCACGGGGTGGCCGAGCACGACGAGGGCCGCGGCGATCACGGTCTCGGGAATGTCGAAGAGCGCGCGCAGCTCGGCCTCGCGCCGCACGGCCACCGTCGTCATCACCCCGCCCAGGCCCTCGGCGCGGGCGGCCAGCAGCACGCTCCAGACGAAGGGGTAGATGGAGGCGCCGCCGACCATCGTGTAGCGCGGGAGGTCGCGGTCGACCGTTGCGAGCACGCCGAGGTCGGCCAGGACGAGCAGGAGGGCGGGCGCGGTATCGAGCTTCTCGGCGAAGCCCGGCGCAGCGGCGCCGGCTGCGGCGAACTGCCGTGCGTTGGCGATCGCGGCAGCCTCGTCCTCGCGGTCTGTCAGGGGCGACCACGGGGTGAACCCGGCGGCGGCAAGCGCCATGTAGTCGTACCAGCCCGAGAGGTAGAGGTCCTTGAGCGCCGTGCGGGCTGCCTGGTCCTTGACGACGATCACGCGCCAGCCCTGGCGGTTGCCGCCATTGGGGGCGAAGCGCGCCGTCTCGAGCACGCGGCCGAGCACCTCGTCGGACACCGGCTCATCGGTGTAGTCGCGCACGGCGCCCGTGCTGCGCAGGGTGCTGAGGAGGTCGAGGTCCACGAGTTGCCCAGGGTAGCGGTCGCTGGTTCTATCTGGTGTGTGACGGCACCCAGGGGCGCGGAAGGCACAGAGGGTACGGAGGGTACGGAGGGTACGGAGGGCGCCGAGGGCACGGAGGGTGCCGAGGTTGCGGTCAGCACCGGTGCGCCGGGCGTGGCGCGGCTCCGGTCGCTCGCGCGCACGCCCCTGGTGGTGTCGCCGATGGCGGGTGGGCCCTCCACGGTCGCGCTCGTCGTGGCCGCATCCGAGGCGGGGGCGTTCGCGTTCGTGGCGGCGGGCTACAAGAAGGCGGACGACCTGCGCGCCGAGATGGCGGACGTGCGGGCCGCCGGGGTGGACGCGTTCGGGGTCAACCTCTTTGTGCCGGGAGCGAAATCGGACGCGCCTGATCAGCTCGCGGCCTACCTCGGGTCGCTGCGGCCGCTGGCTACGTCGCTCGGGACCGAGCTCGGGGCGGGGGAGTGGGACGACGACGACTATCCGGCCAAGCTCGCCTTGGTGCTCGCCGAACCGCCCGCGGTCGTGAGCTTCACGTTCGGCCTGCCCGACGTCGAGGTCGTCCGAGGGTTCCAGCAGGCCGGCTCGCTCGTCCTTTTGACCGTGACGACACCGGAGGAGGCGGAGGCCGCGTTGCGTGTCGGGCCCGACGCGCTCTGCCTGCAGGGTGCAGAGGCGGGCGCCCACCGGGGCAGCCTGGCCAACGTCGACCGCCCTGACGCCGACCGTCCCGTGCGCGCGCTCCTGGCCTCGGTCCGGCGCCGCACGCGGGTGCCGCTCGTGGCGGCCGGCGGCGTCTCCGGCCCCGACGACGTGGTGGACCTCCTCGCCCGCGGCGCCACGCTCGTGCAGGCGGGGACGGCGTTTCTCCGCTGTCCCGAGTCGGGCGCGCAGCCGGCAGCGAAGGACGCGCTCGCCGATGCGTCCTTCAGCGCGACCGCTGTCACCCGCGCCTTCAGCGGGCGGCGTGCCCGCTCGCTCGTCAATGCCATGGTGCGCGAGCACCCCGGCGCCCCGGCGGCCTATCCCGAGATCAACAACGCCACGCGCCCTCTGCGCGCCGCGGCGGCGCGGGCGGGCGATCCCGGGCACATGAGTCTCTACGCCGG
>DATAYX010000447.1:0-2958 GCA_036272355.1 Acidimicrobiales bacterium | reverse complement strand
CGCGTCAGGGTCCAATGTCGCTGCCTGACTTTGGCGTCGATGACGCCGGTGCCCCGCGCGGTGAAGCTGATGGCTCCGGCGGTGAGCGCACATCCGGTGCCTTCGATCCCTCCACGTGGAACGTCATCGTCGGGCAGGCCGAGCAGGCTTGGTACAGACCCCTTGATGCGACACGTCCCGATAGCCTCCCGAGCCATGTCCGCAGACGACCTGGCCGCCGCGCTGCTCTCCACCGTCTTCGACGCTGATCCCCTTTCGGGGTCGATGTACGGCTTTCCGGGTTATGACGATCGCCTCCCCGATCTCGGTGCCGAAGCCGAGGACCGGCTGGCGACCGCGCTCGAGTCGATCGCCCAACAGGCGGAGGATCACCCCGACCAAGATTTGGCCGAGACGGAGCACCAGACGCTCGACTTCGTGCGAGTCCTGGCCCGGGGCATGGCCGGGGCCGCCCGCGTTCCCCTGACCGAGTTCACGATCTGCGACACCTTCGTCGCGCCGGTGCCCGGAGTCTTGACGACGCTGCCGAAGCTTCCGCTCGACACCGATGAGCGCCGACAGGGATACCTCGAGCGGCTTCGGGGGCTCCCGGCGCTGCTGGCCGCCGCCGGCGAGCGCCACACGTCGGGCGCCCGGGCCGGACGGACGCCGGTCACACGTCTGGTCGAGTCAGCGGTCACACAGCTCGACTTCCTCATCGACGACGCCGACCTCGGTGGGATCGGTCGCGCCGACATCGAGGACGACCACTTCCGGCAGTCGGTCGCAGAGACGATGAACGAGGACGTCCGCCCGGCCCTGGCTGCCTACCGGGACCTTTTACGGGCCGACATCCTCCCCACCGCCCGGGACGACGACCATCCCGGCATCTGCTTCCTCCCCGAAGGCGAAGCGATGTACCGGGCGATGGCCCGTCTTCACACCTCGACGACGTATACCCCGGACGAACTGCACGCCATGGGCCGCGAGATCATCGATCAGGTGCGCGACGAACTGGTCGAGACGGGTTCCCGCCTGTGGGCTACGAGAGAACCGGCGGAGATCTTCGGCCATCTCTGCGACGACCCGGATCTGCGCTACGGCAGCCGGGAGGAGATGCTCGAGCACGCGCGGCGCGTGGTTGCCGCTGCCGAGGAAGAGGCGCCGAACTGGTTCGCCACCGTTCCAGACCAACCGTGCACCGTCGAGCCCGTACCCGAGGCGGAGGAGGCGGGCATGGCCGCCGCGTACTACATGCCGGGAGCGATCGATGGCTCTCGCCTAGGGACGTACTACCTGAACACCTCCAAGCCGCAGGAGCGGCACCGCTACACCGCCGAGGACATCGCCTTCCACGAAGCCGTGCCGGGCCACCACTTCCAACTGACCATCGCCATGGAGGCGACCCACCTGCCGCTGGCACGCCGGGTGCTCCACGACACCGCCTGCGCGGAAGGCTGGGGTCTCTACAGCGAACGGCTCGCCGACGAAATGGGCCTCTACAGCGACGACGTCGCCCGGATGGGCCTCTTCGCCGCCGACTCGTGGCGCGCCAGCCGCCTCGTCGTCGACACCGGCTTGCACGCGCTCGGATGGAGCCGCCAAGAGGCGGTCGACTTCCTCGCCGCCAACACACCGATGCCGCGCATCGAGATGGAGTCGGAGGTCGACCGCTACATCTCGTATCCGGGACAAGCGCTGGCCTACATGGTGGGACGGCGCGAGATCGTCCGTCTACGCACGCTCGCGACCGACCGCCTGACGACAACGTTCGACCTCAAGCAGTTCCACGACCTCTTGTTGCGAGTCGGGATGCTGCCGCTCCCCGCGTTGGCCAGGACCGTGGAGCGCTGGATCGAGGGCGCCGTTTCTTAGAAGACGATCCCTCTGCCGCCCGAAGGCGGCCAGGCTCAGAGACCCAGCGTCAGGTGCTGGTTGCGGATCACCTCGTCCACCGTGTCGACCCACCGACGCGGCGTCCAGCGTTCGACCTCGGGGTGCGCCGCCAGCCCGAGCTCGAGGGGGAGCAGGACCGTGGACTGGAGCTCTTCGAGCGTCAATTCCTCACACGCGAGGTCCAGCACCTGGTAGGCCAGGAACGAGCGGGCGATGCGCCAGCTGCGTCCGGTCCGGCGCTGCTTCGACGTCAGGCGGAGGCTGTCGTGAATCTGGCTCTCGCTCCCGTGGGCCAAGAGGTTCGTCCAGGTCCAAACCGGCACCGCTGCCCCCTGTGCCTCCCAGAACTCGGCCAGTGTGCCGTTCAGGTAAGCCTCGCACTCCGAGGCCAGGACGCCGCCGGATAGGTGGCGCTGCAATTTCCCCATCGTTCCCTCCTCCACCGCGTCGCCCTTGACGGGTTCCCGACGCGACCGCCCACAGGCAGAGCTACCGCCTGTCGCCCCCCAGAGCGACACCCTGGCGCAACACGTGCACCGAGCGCCCATCGCCGACGGGAATGCGCTCGAAACGTGACTCGATGCGCAGATGCCACACCGTGTACCAGGTGGCAAAGGCACCAGCCAGCATGGCGATCGACCCGATGATCAACGTCAGCGTTGCCATTTCGACCTTTCTCGTGGCCGCCCCCTCGTGGCCTGCCACATGCGTTGCCTCAAGTGTCTGTTGCTAGCCATACCCCGGCTAGGGACGAAAGTCCCGAGGAACGTGCAAGAGGACTTTCGTCACGTCGAGGACCCGACTTAAGTGCCGAAGCTGCCGCTGACCGCCTGCGGCTGGGTGCCCGGCGTGACCGGGGCCTGGCCGTCCTGCTGGGCCATGATCGCCGCCTCCACGATTTGCTGGTCCGTCGGGTCCATGGTGAGCGGTCCGCCCGGGACAGGGACCTGCCACACGTGCAGCATCTCGGGCGTCCTCAGCGGGTTCTCACCCGTGGGGCACACGCCGCTCGTCTGGAACCCCGAGATCAGGCCGCTCGGCCCTCCCGTGCACAAGTTGGTGTGCGCATGCCATTGCGTGAGG
>DATAYX010000446.1:0-2719 GCA_036272355.1 Acidimicrobiales bacterium | reverse complement strand
CGCCGAGATCACATGCCAGGATGTGCCCCGTGATGACCGTCGAGCCGGTTTCGGGCGCCGTCGGTGCGGTCGTGCGGGGGGTTGATTTGTCCGAGCCGCTCGACGACGGCGCCTTGGCCGAAGTCAAGAAGGCATTCCTGGCGCATCATGTCCTGTTCTTCCATGACCAGCACTGGACCCCGGAGGCCCAATTGCGGTTTGGTCACTACTTTGGCGAGCTCGACACCCATCCCTTCGTCGAAGGCACGCAGGAACATCCCGAGATCATCGAGATCATCACCGAGCCCGACGACATTCTGAACTTCGGTGGCGGCTGGCACAGCGACGTCACTTTCCTCGAAGAGCCCGACTTGGGATCGATCCTCTACGCGATCGATGTGCCCTCGTTCGGCGGCGACACGCTCTTCGCGAACCAGCATGCTGCCTATGAGGCCTTGTCGGACACGATGAAGCGCCTCCTGAACGGACTGGTCGCGCAGCATTCGGCCGGTCCCCAGTACGCCGATGGCGGCTACTCCACGCTGTCGAAATCCATGAAGACGAAATCGTCGGATCTTGCCGGTGCGGTCGTGCGCCACCCGCTCGTCCGGACACATCCCGAGACCGGCCAGAAGGCGCTCTACGTCAACCCGTCGTTCACCGTCGGCATCGAGGGGATGCGGCTGGACGAGTCGATGGCGCTCTTGGGATTTCTGTTCAACCACATGGTCAGGGAGCCGTTCACGTGTCGCTTCCGGTGGGCACCCGGCTCCGTCGCGATGTGGGACAACCGCAGCGTCCTGCACTACGCACTGTTCGACTACCGGGGTCACCGTCGTCACATGCGGCGGATCACCGTCAAGGGTGACCGGCCCCGCTGACCCCTCGAGGTGACCTGAGGGCTGCCGCGAGGACCGACTCGTCGATGGGTTCCTCGATCGCCTTCGGTGCACACGCTCCCGGCCATTTGGGGCAGGCTGGCCCTGTGGACGGCCTCGACGAACGCAAGCGTCTGGCGGCGCGTCCTCTGGCCCAGGAACGCTCGAGGCTGTTCGACCAGGCCGCGGAGGCCTACGACCGGTCCCGGCCCCGCTATCCAGATGCCGTGATCGACGAGCTGCTCGGTGAAGGACCTGAAGGCCTGGACGTGCTCGACGTGGGTTGTGGCACCGGAATCGCTGCCCGGCACATGGCCCGGCGTGGCGCCAAAGTCCTGGGCGTCGAACTCGCACCGCGCATGGCGGAGATCGCCCGCAGTCACGGCATCGCGGTGGAGATCGCCGCCTTCGAAGGCTGGGACCCTGCTGGTCGCACCTTCGACCGGGTGACCTCGGCGCAGGCCTGGCACTGGCTCGACCTCCCGGTCGCGACCGCCAAGGCAGCGTCTGTGCTGCGGCCGGGCGGCAGGCTCTGCCTGATCTGGAACGCCGGGAGTCAGCCCGATGATCTGGCCGACGTTCTCGACGAGGTGTACGCGAGTGTCGTGCCGCCCGGCGGCCACCGTCTGTTCCGGGGATACGCCGCCGACCGGTCGTCGGACGTGAAAACCGGACTCGACTCGGAGATCGAGGCCATCGCAGCATCGCCCGACTTCGGTGCGTCGACGGAGCAGTGGTTCCCCTGGACGCGGACCTACCGGCGCGACGAGTGGCTGGACCAGCTCGTCTCGCGGAGCGACCACGCCGCCCTCGAGCCAGCGCTGCGAGACCGTCTGTTCGACGCCATCGGCGCGGCCATCGACGATCACGGCGGCTCGTTCGTCATGAACTTCGAGACCGTCCTGATCATGGCGACCCGGCTCGGGTAGCAGCGAGCCGGCCCACCGGACCGCGGTCAACCCGTGGATGCCGAAAGAGGTATGCGTCCGTACCACAGCTGGACGGGCCCATTTCTGGAGTCGCCCCATCCGATGTGGGCGTAGTGCTTGTCCGTGATGATCCAGGAAAAGTCATCTCCGGCGGCGTATCCAGACGGGTAAGGCGCAGCGACGCTGCTGACTCTGATCGGTGCGCCGAAGACCGCCCCGCTGCTGGCAACATGCCCGAGAGCTGCCCAGACGTCATACGCCCCATTGGCATGCTGCGTCCTCCAGGCGAGCGCGAGGTTGCCCGCCGTGCCAAAGGTGATCCAGGGCTTGAAGCGGGTGTTGGCGGGAGTTTCTCCGACGAGCACTGGTCCTTCCCACGAAGTGCCCGAGTCGTCCGTCACATAGACCTGGTTCTCCGTACCGGTCGAGTCGAGGATGGTCAATGCGAAGCGCCCGTTCACCGTCGGGTCGGCTGCAAGGAACGGCTCCGGAGAACCCGCGCCTTTGACCGTCGGCACGACATGGCGTGTGAACGTCGCACCGTGATCTTTACTCGTCTCGAAGATGAGACAGGGGCAGGTCTGACCGGGCGCCTGTGAGGCTTCGTACGCCTCGGCCAGTTCTCCATGTGCAGCGACGATGTTCGAACTCCCGAAACCCTGGCTTGGATAGGTGGACGAGTCGACCGGATAGATCGGACCGAAGGATCGCGCCTTGGTCGTGGACGCGGTGACGTATGCCTCGTGGTCGGCGAGATTGTGGCCAGCTGCATAGACGGTGCCGGTCGACTGGTCGACGACGAGCCATGGTCGGTCGAAGGTGTCGACGGGAGAACCAGAAGCGAACCGCTGGGCATCTGTGCCCATGGTCTCGACGGGACGAGTCCACGTACGCCCCCAGTTCGACGAGCTGGCAACGTAGTCCTGGCCGTGA
>DATAYX010000445.1:0-2872 GCA_036272355.1 Acidimicrobiales bacterium | reverse complement strand
CGTTCTCGGGGATCCAGGTGGCGATGTCCTGGCAGGCCGTCAACCTGATGCACTACAGCCAGGCAGGCGGCGGCGGCCCGCAGGGACAGGCATCGTTTGCCGGGAGCGCCGCGCGCGGGTTCACCATCCTGACCAATCTCGGGTTCGGTATCGGCATCCCGCTGCCCACGGGTACCGAGGCGGAGTACGCCGCCGTGCGCCACGCGCTCAAGGTGTGGCGGGTGACCACCGTGGTCGTCGCCACCAATCCCGCGGCGCCGTCGCTGCAGCAGGGGCACGACCCGACCTACGCCGCCGCCTTCATGACCGGGGCGCTCGGCCGCCTCCCGACCGTGCAGGCGGGCGCATGGGTCTGGAACAACGTGCAATCCGATCCGAGCCACCCGCTGCACCTGTCGCGCCAGGCCGTCGCCGACTGCGTCGCCCGGGCCGAGGGCCGGAGCGGCCGCGTCGTGGCGAACCTGAAGGCGCCCGTGTGTGTGGGGCTGCACGGTCTCGCGACATCAGCCACCACCGTCCAGGGGTCGTGATGGGACCTTTTGCGCGGCGCAGACAGGCCGAGGACCGGGGCGACCTGGCGCGACAGCGAGGGGACGTCGGCCCCGCCTCGGCCCCCGAGGTCGCCGTTCACCCCTATTTCCGGCCGTGTGGTGCCAGAGTGGTGCTCGCCACCATGCCGCCCGTTCACCCCAGTCTGCGTCGATCCGTTCCGGTCGACGCGCGCAGCGGGGCCGGGAAGAGGACCCCCCAGTGAGCGACGAGGAGGCCACGGAGACCCCGGCGGCCGAGGTGGTGGTCGAGTCCGTGCCGGCCGCGATGTCGCTGGCGCCCAACGCGGTCGGCCCGAATCTCGGCGCCGAGCTGATCCTCGACCTGGAGGCCCAACCGGGCGTCGAGTCGATGCGCGCGGGGCTCCTCCAGGCCGGACCGCTCGCCATTGCCGGCGTCATTGCGAACGGCGCCAGCGTTGTCCTCACGATCGCGCTCGCCCGGCTGCTCGATCCGCACAGCTACGGCGTCCTGAACCAGCTGACCGGTCTGTACCTCATCCTGTCCATGCCCGGCTCGGCCGTCGTGGTGGCGGTCGTGCGCCGCGTGACGATGTGGCACGAGGACGGCAGCGGGCACCTCGTGCGGCGGTGGGCCGGTCGGGTGCACAGGCAGTGCACGATGATCGTCCTGATGTGGGCGGTGATCGTCTACGTCAGCCGGCACGGCATCGCGGTGCTGCTCCGGCAACAGAGCGGCATCGGTATCGCGGCCATCCTCACAGCGGCGGCGTTCTTCGTCCTCCTCTCGCTCGACCGCGGCCTCCTGCAGGCGCACCGCTCCTACAAGTCCCTGGCGGCCAACCTGCTCGTCGAGGCAGGCGTGCGGGTCGTGGCCGTCGTGGTTCTGGTGGCGGCCGGCTTCGGGCCTTCGGGCGCCGCCGTGGGCATCCTCATCGGCGAGGTCGTCGCCGCCGCGCACGCCCGCTACGCCGCAGTCCGGGCCTGGTCGGGCGGCGGCCAGGGACTCCGTGTGTGGGCGGCGACCGGTTGGGTTGCGGCCGTGCGCCCCGACCCCCAGCTGGGCGGTGCCTCGGCCGAACGCCGGACGGTGGGCTGGGACCTCGTCGTGGCCTCGGTGTCGCTGTCGATGGTCGCGGTGTTGCAGAACATCGACGTGCTCGTGGTCGGCCGCGACAACCCGACGCACAGCGGCGCCTACGCCGCGGTGTCGGTGACCAGTAAGGCCATCGTCTTCGGCGCGGTGGTGCTCGGTGGCTACCTGCTGCCTGAAGCGGCCATCCGATGGCGCCAGGGTGGCCATGCGCTGCGCCAGCTCGCCGTCGTGCTCGTGTTGCTCTCAATTCCGGCTGCGTTGTTGTTGATCGTGGCCCTGGCCGCGCCCGAGGTTTTGCTCCAGCTCGTGTTCCACCACGCATACACCTCTGCCTCCAATGCGTTGGTCCCACTGGTGCTGGCGATGATCCTCCTCAGCGTCTCGGTCGTCCTCACCATGTACCTGCTGGCCGTCGGCCGTCGGTGGGTGGCCGTCGTGCTCGTCGGAGGGGCGATCGCACTGACCTTGGCCGTGCTTGCCGTCCACGGCGCGCCGCGGGCCACCGCCTTGGTGGACCTCGCCGTCCAGGCAGGCGTCTTGGCCGTCATCGGCGTCGGGTTCACGGTCGTGCACCGGGTCAGGCTCGGGCATGTCCGCGCAGGGCTAACGTGACCCCGATGGGGGACGACCCGGGGCCGGTCGCACCCCTGCCCGGGAGCGGGCCCCTCTCACGGGAGACCAACGCGGAGATGACGCCGCGCCACGAGCGCGAGATGCTGGCCTCGATCGCGGCCGACGCCGGGCTGCGCAGGATCCATTTCGTCGCGTGGCGTGACCTCGACGACCCGGAGGCCGGCGGGTCCGAGCTCCACGCCCACATGGTGGCCTCGCTGTGGGCGGCCGCGGGCCTCGACGTAACCTTCCGCACCTCGGCCGTGCACGGCGCTTCCGAGACCCTGACGCGTGACGGGTACCGCGTGCTGCGCCGGGCCGGTCGCTACGGGGTCTTTCCGGGCGCCGCGTGGGAGGCCGTGCGCATGGGGCACCGCCCGGGCGACGCGCTCGTCGAGGTCTGGAACGGGATGCCCTTCCTGTCACCGATCTGGTACAGCGGGCCCCGGATCGTGTTCCTCCATCATGTCCACGCAGAGATGTGGGGCATGGTCCTGCCGCCCACCCTGGCGCGGCTCGGGGACACGATGGAGCGGCGGATCGCGCCGCGGTTCTACCGCCGGAGCCGCATCGTGACCCTGTCGGAATCGTCCCGCAACGAGATCGTGGAGATGCTGCACCTGCGCCCGGAGCGCATCACGGTGGCGCCGCCCGG
>DATAYX010000444.1:0-6820 GCA_036272355.1 Acidimicrobiales bacterium | reverse complement strand
CCCGATCAACTCGGTGAACTTCGGCTCGATCACCGTGCACTCGGCGTGCGGGAACGTCTGCATGTCGGCGACCGCGTCGGTGATCGTCATGTCGGCGCGGCGGACCACGATCGCCAACTCCATTCGATGCAGCTCACGCGGGCCGAGCGCGCCGGTGGCCCAGGGGCGCACGTCGGCCAGGGTCCCAATGACGACCAGGTGCTCGTCACGGACGAAGACCTCGACGTCGATCGTGCGGCGGTGCACGGGCGGCTCCTCGGAGCCCGCCGGCGGGCGCAGGGAGGCGACGGTCGGTGCGGCGTCGGGGCTCTCAGGCACGGCGAGATTGTGGCGTCCCGCTCCGCTCTGGCGCCAACGCCACCTCGTTGAACCCGTGCAGGATCGGGGCCTCGCGGTTCCAGCTGATCCTGGTCACCGAGGCCGTCCGCAGGTAAAGCCGCCAGTACAGATCCGGCGTCCCGAGCGCCCAGGCCACCGCCGCCTTGATCGGGGTCACGTGGCTCACGACCACGACATCGCCGTCCGTGCGGCGGGCCCCGCTCCCGTCCGTGGCGAACAGTTCCTCGCAGGCCCCGGCGATCCGCACGTCCACTTCGGACAGCGTCTCGCCGTCGACTGGGCGGAAGTCGCGGTCCCGCTGCCAGTTCTGCCACACCGCGGCCGGGATGTCGCCCAGCGGCTGGCATTCGAATTCGCCGTAGTCGACCTCGATCCAACGCTCGTCGACGACGACCGGCAGGCCGAGCCCGAGCAGCTCTGCAGTGTCGACGGCGCGGCACAGTGGGCTCGAACGGACTTCGACGACGGGGCGTTCCAACAGCGTCGGCACCGCCGCCGCCTGGGTCCGGCCGGTCTCGGTCAGCTCCGCGTCGGTGCGCCCCAACAACAAACCCTGCGCGTTGGCCACCGATTCGCCATGGCGGACAAGGATCAGCACCGAGAGTGCTCGTCCCTCACGTCGGGATCAGGATGCGCCCACACTGCTCGCACGTCGCGACCTCACCCGGCGGGAGCGCGCGGATGCGCTCGACCTCCATGGACGGGAGCTCGAGGTGGCACCCGTCGCAGTGGCTCCCGATCAGCCGCGCCGCGCCCGTCCCCTTCAGCCTCGTGCGCAGGGTCTCGTAGCGATCGGACAGTGCGGTCGGCAGCTGGCTCGCCTCCGCCGCACGCGTCCCGGCGGCCGAGGCAATGGCGGCGTCGATTTCGAGGCGGTCCTGCTCGACCTGTTCGTGCAACTCCTTGGCCTTCGCTTCGAGCGGAGCCATCCGCTCACGCAGTGCGGCGAGCTCGGCGTCAATCGGGTCCGCGTCGAGCATGGCGACCAGTTCGAGCTCTTCGAGCTCGGCCCTGCGGTCCGTCAGATGCTTGACCTCCTCGTTCATCGCCTGCAGGTCGCGGGCGGACGAGCCGGTGGCGGCGTAGAGGCGCTTCTCGACGTGGTCCCGGCGCTCCGTGATGCCGGCGATCTGCACTTCGAGCTCCTTCTGTCTCGCCGTCAGAACGGCCCGCCGGCTCACCGCGTCTGCCTGCTGGGCGCCGAGGCCGGCCAGTTCGGCATCGACAGCGGCCAGGCCCGAGGCCTCTGCCAGCGCGTCCCGGCGGTGTTCCAGCTGGGTGATCGACGTGTCGAGGTCCTGCACGGCGAGGAGGTGGGTGAAGGTGTCGCTCACGTCAGACCCCTAACTGCCGGGCGGGATCGCCGGCCTCGTATGCGGCGCGAGCCAGGGGCAGCGCGTCAACCAAGGCGGCGTCGGCCATGGCGATCGCCTCGTCCCAGCTGCACCAGCGGGCGTCCGGGCTCTCGTCCGGCGGTGGTTGCGGGTCCACGTCACCGGCGATCAGCAGATAGCGAAGATCGAGGTGTGTATGGCCGAGGGCCGCGTCGTGCACGTCGAGGTGGAGCAGCAGTGAGCCCGACGCCGGATGCTCGATCACCAGGCCGAGCTCTTCGGTCGCCTCACGGCGGGCCGCGACGTCCGGGGTCTCGCCCGGGTCGATGTGGCCACCCGGCTGCATCCAGATCCCGAGACGCTTGTGCAGATGCAACACCGTGCCGCGGGGTCCCACGACGATGCCCGACGCCGTGACGTGCGTCGGGTCGCCATGTTCGTCGCACGGCGCCGACAGCCCGGACAACTGCTCCAAGAAGCGCTTCTTGGCCGCGGCCTCGCGCGGCGATGACGGCTCGTGACCTTCGACGAGTGCCTGCAGGTCCGCCGCGGTGGCGCCCATGGTGGGACTGATTAGCACAGGAGACCTGTGAGCACCGTGGTCGCGTGGCCACCGATGTCGACCCGCTCCCCCTCGGGCCGGACGTAGAGCGTGGCCCCCCGTGGGGAGAGCTGGCGCACGACCAGCGTGCTCCGGCCCAGTACGCCGGCCCAATACGGGCCGGCCGAGCACTGGGCCGAGCCGGTTGCGGGGTCCTCGGGGATACCCACGTTGGGGCCGAACACCCGCAAGACATAGTCGGCGCCCGATGCCGGGTCGGCCGCAGCAGTGAGCAGGAGCGCCTTGTCCCCGGTGGCGGCGATGGCGCCAAGGTCCGGGTCGTAGGCACGCACCGCCTCGGACGAGGAGAGCGCCACGAAGGTGAAGAACGCGGTGCGGCCACTGTGCAGGACCGTGCCCGGCCATTGCGATTGCAGGCAATCGGGCAGCGGCGCGGCGGCGATGGGGTCGGCCGGGAAGTCGAGGACGACGCGGTCGTCGTCGAAGGAGGCGTGAAGGGGCCCGCTCTTGGTGTGGAAGGTGAGCGGTGCCGTCCCGTCGACGGTCCCCCACTGTCGCAGCGCGTGGGCGGAGGCCAGCGTGGCGTGGCCGCAGAGGTCGATCTCGGTGGCCGGCGAGAACCAGCGCAGGGCGAAGGTGGTCGGCCCGCCGTCGGGGACGAGGAAAGCGGTCTCGGCGATGCCGAGCTCGCACGCGATCGCCTGCATCCGCGCGTCGTCGAGGGGCTCGTCGAGCAGACAGACACCCGCCGGGTTGCCACCGAAGGGCGCGTCGCTGAAGGCGTCGACCCAGGCGAGAGGAATGGTCATGGTGCCCACGATGCTAAGCGGGCAATCGCATCGTGCAGCACGGCGTCCCGCTTGCAGAAGGCCCAGCGGACGAGCGTGCGGCCGGCGTCGGGGTCGGCCGGGTCGTAGAAGACCGAGCTCGGGATGGCGACCACGCCACAACGGCCGGGCAGCCCGAGGCAGAAGTCCCGTGCGCTCAGGCCGGGGGCGATGGCGGCGATGTCGGTCGTGGCGAAGTACGTCGCCGACGGGCGAAATACGGCGTAGCCGAGACCGGCCAGGCCGTCGCAGAGCTGGTCGCGCTTGGCCGCGAGGTCGGTGGCGAATTCGGCCATCCGGGCGGGCGGGAAACCGAGGCCGTGCGCGATGGCCAGCTGCAGCGGTGCGGGGCTCGTGTAGGTGAGGAACTGCTTGGCGGCCCGCACGGCGGCCACGAGGTGCGCGGGCCCGCTCACCCAGCCCACCTTCCAGCCCGTGAGCGAGAAGGTCTTGCCGCCCGAGGAGATCGTCAGGGTGCGCTCGCGCATACCGGGCAACGTCGCCAGCGGGACGTGCGCGCCATCGAAGACGAGGTGTTCGTAGACCTCGTCGGTCACCGCGAGGAGGTCGTGGGCCCGGCAGAGGGCGGCCACTTGGCCCAATTCGTCGGCCGAGAAGACCTTGCCCGTCGGGTTATGGGGGGTGTTGAGGAGGAGGAGACGGGCGCGCGGGCGGGCGGCCGCCGCGGCGAGCTCTTCGGGGTCGAAGCTCCAGTCGGGGGGGTGGAGACGGACGAGGTGGGGCACGGCGCCGGCCATCGAGGCGCAGGCGGCGTAGGAGTCGTAGGACGGCTCGAACATGACGACCTCGTCGCCGGGTTCGCAGAGGGCGAGGAAGGTGGCGGCGATGGCCTCGGTGGCGCCGACCGTGACGAGGACCTCGGAATCGGGATCGAGGTCGAGGTCGTACCAGGCGCGCTGGTGCGCGGCGACGGCGCGGCGCAGCTCGGGGATGCCCTTACTCGGGGGGTACTGGTTGTCGCCGTGGCGGATGGCGTGCGCGGCGATCTCCTTCAACTCGGCGGGGCCGTCGCTGTCAGGGAAGCCTTGGCCGAGATTGACCGAGTTGGTCGCCGTCGCCAATTCCGACATTGTGGCGAAGATCGTCGTCGTGAACGGGCGGAGGCGTTCGGCCAGGACCGGATGGGTGTCGCCGTCCTCGGTGTCGGCGTCCCCGGCGGCCACGCCCGATGATGGTATCCGGCGATTCCGGGCGCCTAACGTCTGCGCCGATCGTGCTGACCGTCACCAACTACAACATGCACTGCGGGATGGACGGCTGGGGCCGGCCCTACGACTACATCGACGTGGTCGCCTCGTTCGATTCCGACGTGATCGTGCTCGAGGAGTCGTGGACCGTCGAGGGGGAGGAGCTCGGGCAGGCCGAGAAGGTGGCCGCGCATCTCGGCTACCAGATCGTGGCGCACACGCTCGGCCACGGGCGGCGGGTCCGGCCCCCCGCCCACGCCGACTCGTCGTGGATCAAGCAGCCTTCGTTTACGAGGTCGAACCGGGCGCTCTTCATGGACGGGATGCGTCCACAGCCCGCCAAGGTGCAGGCGATGCCGCGGTGGCAGGAGGCGGAGCCGGGTCGCTGGGGTGCGGCGGTGCTGGTGCGGCCGGAACTCGCGATTGAGGGCTCGCGGGTCTTCCCGATGAGCCCCTTGGGCGGCGACGTGGTGCGCCGGGCGGCCGTCGTGGTGGATCTGGAAGTGGAGGGACACCCCATCTCGGTGGCCGGGACGCACATGTCGCACCTCCACTACGGGTCGCACCGCAACTGGGCGGAGCTGCGCGATTTCCTGCGGACCGGCGCGCGTGCCGACGCCGTGTTGCTCGGCGACATGAACACCTGGGGCCCCCTGGTGGTCACGCTGTTCATGCCAGGCTGGCGCCGCGCCGTCGTGGGCCGGACCTGGCCGGCCTGGCGGCCGCACTCCCAGATCGACCACATCCTCGTGCGCGGGGCGTTCCAACCGGTGCGCGGCGAGGTGCTCCCCGACGGAGGCTCGGACCACCGGCCCGTTCGGGCGGAATTGCGCATCGGGTGACGCGGTGAGGCGCGTGGGGGCAGCACGACCAACACCTGCTCGGATCCCTAATCGGCGCGCGGCGCCGTACCACCGGAGAGCGCGCTGACCGCAGCGTCCACCGTAGGGAAGCAGTGGTCGAGCCCGATGCGCTGCATCAGCCCGCTGCGCTCGAGGCTCCGGCGGACATGGTCCCCAGCACGGGCGAGGCCGAATTCGACGTGCTGGCGTTCACAGTGGTCCACGAGTTGCCCGAGCGCGTGTGCGCCCGTGTAGTCGAGGTCCGACATGCCGACCGTGTCGAGTACCAGCACCCGTGTCGCCGGTCCGGCGTCGGAGAGCGCACTCTCCACCTCGTCGCGGAAGTGGACGGCGTTGGCGAACCAGAGCGGGGTGGCGAAGAGGAGCACGAGCACGCCGGGCTCCGGCGCGGCGTGCACGTCGGCGGTCAGGGGTGTCCAGCTGGTCGTGCCGGGGACATGGCCCATGCGGTGCACCTGGGGCCGGGCGGTCAGCCGTATCCGGTCGAGGATGGCCAAGCCGACGGCGACGGCGATGCCCTGTTCCACGCCGACCAGGACGACGACCGCCAGGGTGACGGCGGCGAGGCCGAACTCCAACGTGTCGAAGCGGGCGATGGAGCGGAGGTCCCGCCACTTGAACAGCCGGAACGCCACGAAGATGAGGACGGCGGCCAGCATGGAGAGCGGGACGTCCTTCAACACGCCCGCGAACGGGATGACGACGAGCACGCAGGCGGCCGCGCCCAGTGGACCAGCCTGTGTCCGGCCCCCCGCGTTCACGATGGCAGCGGTCCGAGGGGGACTGGCGTCCACCGGGAACGACCCGACGAGCCCGGCGAGGACACTGCCAGCGCCGACGGCGAGGAAGTCGCGCCCGGCGTCGACGTCGTAGTCCCCCTGCTCGGCGAATGCGCGCGTCGTCGCGGCGGTCTGCGTCACCACGACGAGCGCCACGACAGCGGCCAGCGGGGCGAGGTTGCCCAGCGTCGTCCAGGACAGGCCGGTGAGCCCGAAGTGCGGCGCACCGCTGTGGATCGTGCCGAGCACGGGGACGCCGTGTCCCTGGAGGTCGAACGCCTCGACCAGGAGAATGGAGCCGACCAGCGCGATGAGCGCGCCCGGAAGGCGCCGGTTGATACGCAGGCACACGATCATGACGGCCAGGACACCCAGACCCATGAGGAGCGCGCCCGCCTGGACCTCGGAGAGGTGGTTGACGACGTAGAGGAACCGGTGCTGGTCCGATCCGGTCGCGGGCGGCAGGCCGAGGAAGTCCGGCAGCTGGTGGATCACGATGATCACGGCGACGCCCGAGAGGAAGCCGGTCGTGATCGGGGTCGAGAGGAATTCGGCGATCCAGCCGAGCCGCAGGATGCTGACGAGCATCACCATCAGCCCGACCATCACGGCCAGAATGCTCACGAGCTCGACGTAGTGCGGGGAGCCCAGCGCGGCGAGGCCCACGACCCCGGCGGCGAAGAGCGGGGCGATCGTCGAATCGGCGCCCACCGACATCTGGGGGTTGGAGCCCAGGAGGGCGAACAGGACGGTGCCGGCGACGAACGCGTAGAAGCCCGTGATCGGCGGCATGCCGGCGAGGCGCGACGTCGCGAGCTGCTCGGGCAGGGCGATTGCCAGCAGGGTCAGGCCCGCGACCGCATCCGCGCCGACCCAGGCGCGCTGGTACCCCTGCAGCGACGTGAGGA
>DATAYX010000443.1:0-1769 GCA_036272355.1 Acidimicrobiales bacterium | reverse complement strand
GTGCCGTCGAGCGGCGGAAGGAAGGTGTTGGGCGTCTCGGGACGCGAGAACTGCAGGAAGAAATCCAGGTTCCCGAGTACGAAGTCTCCCAACGCGATCAGCTGACGCGCCGCGACCTCCCGCGGGTCACGCGCCGCGCTCCCATCGTTTCCACTCCGGCCGGCGCGTACGTCGCCGTTCCCTCCCACTCGCTCTATCGACAAGGACGACGCCACCTCTGCATCCCAGTCGTAGAAGAAGTGGCGGACGACCAGGATGGTGGCGTCCTCTGCGATAGGCAACCAGTTGCCGTCGTGTCGTTCGGCCGACAGCGTCAGCTCGACGTCGCCGCCGGGCCCAAGGTCGAGCTCGTCGAGAAGGACGTTGGCCGAGGACGCCATGCCGGCCATCGACTGCAGCCCGACATAGCGTGCCGTGCCCCGGTTGCCCCAGATGCGGTACGTCTCTCCCCCGCGTAGCGGCGCCCCGGTGTAGATGCAGTCGGGGCAGTCCATTCCCCACTTGTAGACGTTGTCGACGCCCGACGGGCTGATCGCGAGCACCGGGTCGGGGTCGGCGCGCAATGCCTGATCCGCCCCGAGCGAGAGGAGCACGAGCAGGTGCCGGAAACCCGACGCGAGGTCGGCCGGGTTCCGGGCCACGGCGTTCGAGGAGACGACGTCGGCGGCCTTGCCGAGCGCGTCGAGCAGGTGTGCCCACGCACGGCCCGACACGAGGTCCTCCGCCGTGGCGGCGCCCGCCTTGGCCGCCTCGCTCACCGAGTGCGGCATCCACGAGGGGTTGACGAACGGCGCGGTCATCGGATCCTGCGCGTGCGTCTCGAAGCCAACACCACCGCCCGACCCCCTTCCCCCGGAGAACGGTGCCATGTTTTCGCGACGCTCCGAAGCCGTCAACCAGGCTCCGCCACCGCCTCGATCATCACCAAACGGCGAGAGGACCCCGCCTAGCGTGGTGCCCCGGAGGTGGCTCGGGCGTGCCACGACGCAGGGCGATGGCGACACAACGGGGACGGCGTCAGCGGTGACGGCGACCGAGGCCCTCCCCACGCTGGTGCTCATTGCCCTCGCGGCCGTGCTGGCGCCCATCCTGGCCGACGCGGCCCGCCGGTTCGTCCCTGTCCCCGAGGTCGTCATTCAGATCCTGCTCGGCGTCCTCATCGGCCCGTCGGTGCTGGCGCTGACGCGGTCGAGCAGCGTCGTCACCGCGCTGTCGGATCTCGGGTTGACCTACCTGATGTTCCTGGCCGGCCTCGAGCTCGACGTGACCCACCTGCGCGAAGGGCGCATGGGTCGGGCCGCCACGGCCTGGCTCGGGTCGCTCGTCCTCGCGCTGGGCGTCGGCGCGGCACTGCATGCGACGGGGCTGGTGCTCGACACCGTCGTCGTCGGGTTGTGCCTCACGACGACGGCTCTGACCACCCTGCTCCCCATCCTCCGCGACGCCGGCGTGCTGAAGTCTTCGTTCGGCCCGACGGTGCTGTCGGTCGGGGCGATCGGGGAGTTCGGCCCCATTCTCGCGGTCGCCCTGTTGCTGACGAGCCACGACGCCAGCGTGACGATTCTCCTCCTCGTCGTGTTCGCCGTCGTCGCAGCGGCCGCGGCGTTGCTCGCCGTCCGTGTGCATCCGCCGCGTTTGGTCGCCATGCTCGGCCGTCACCTGCACTCGTCGTCCCAGCTCCCGGTCCGCATCTCGGTGACCTTGGTGGTCTTTCTCGTGTACCTGGCCACCAAACTCAGCCTGGACGTGCTGCTCGGTGCCTTCGCCGC
>DATAYX010000442.1:0-4319 GCA_036272355.1 Acidimicrobiales bacterium | reverse complement strand
GAAGATGCCGCCGTCGGAGGCAACCAGCCAGTAGCCGCCGCCACTCGGCGTCGAGGTCATGCCCACGATGGGCTTGTTCAGGCGCAGCGCGCCGGTCGATCCGTAGAACTGGGCGTTGCCGAAGCTGAAGATGCCGCCGTCCCCGGCCACCAGCCAGTAGCCGCCGCCGTTGGGCGTGGCCGCGATGCCGACGATCGGAGCGTTGAGCGCGCCCGGAACCGAGCCGAAGTCGTGGGCTGAGCCGAAGGCGGCGACGGTGCCGTTCGCCTCGGCTTCCCAGTAGCCGGTTCCGTTGGGCAACGGTGCGATCCCGATCGTGTTGGACGAAGACTGCACGGCGGAGGCGACCGCGCCCCAGCTCAAGGTGACGTCGCTCGGCGCCCCACACGAGCTGACGAACTCGCCGGTCAGCGAACCACCGGGGTAGCCGCCCTGCGAGAAGGCCCCGCCCATCGACAGCACGGGCGCGCCGCCCGGGCAATTGGGGAACTCGTGCAGGATGATGTCACGGTGGCCCCAGCAGTCCGAGCCGGACATGCCGCCGCACGCGATGTTCGTCGTCGACGAGCCGCTCCACCCGTCGTCGTACATCCAGTAGTAGTCGGCCTCGAGCACCGAGGTGAGGCCGCCCGCCCACACCGAACCCCCCCAGGTGATGGGCGCGCCGCCCGACAAGGACGACGGGAACGACGGGTCGCCTCCCGCGTTGGCACCGCCCTGCGCGTAGTAGTCGAGCTGTCCCGTCACGTAGTTGATCGGCGGCAGGCCCCGGTCGACCCGCTCGTCGTTGACCACCGTGAGAACCTGCTCGTCGATCGGCAGTCCCGCGAGTTGCGACTCGGAGATGTTCATCGGGCCGACGCCCTCTTGCGCGCGGGCGGCATTGATCGAAGCGAGCCAGTCACCACTGCTCGGTGAGATGTTCGCCGGAGGGTTGGACGGCGGAAGGTACCCCGCTGCGTCGGCCGGCGCGCTCGACGCGGCCGCCGCCAACGTGCCCGCGATCATGATCCCCATCGGTAGCAACAACGCCGCCACCCGCCCACGAAGCCGACCAAACACAGCGCTCCCCCTCCGAAACTTGCTTCCGGGTTGTGAGTATCGGGAATGCGCTTTCCCAAGTGAATGGGACCTTTTGACTAAAACGTGTGCATCGAATTCGGGGTTTCCGCAACACAATGGGCCCTTTTGACTAAATGGTGTGAATCAGCGCCACGCGCGTGGGACCTTCGGACTATGCGGGCAGAGGTCCGGACGCGTGCGGCGCGCGTGGACACAACACACACCCAACGATTTCGACGACGGTCGACCCGGCCGCCGGGCGCGGTCGTGAGCGCTTCGATGAGGGCTCGTCGCCGCGATGTGCGGCTGACGCGCCGCTAGTGGGTGCTCGATTCAGCCGCGGGGAAGCCCGAGCACGCGCTCAGCAATGATGTTGCGTTGGATCTCCGACGTCCCGCCGGCAATCGTGTGTGAGAAGGAGCGCCAGTACTGGTCGGCCCAGGCGCCGTCGTAGAACGCGCCCATCACCTCGGCCGGACCGACATCGAAGTTCTCGACGTCCCAGTCGGTGAATCGCCTCGGGCCGGCCCCGTCGAGGTCGAGTCCGTCGGCGCCGAGGGCATCGCGGGCGACCGCGCAGGCACTCTGCTCCGCCTCGCTGGAGAACAGCTTCAGCACCATGTGCTCAGGGGACATCTCGCCGCGGACGGCCTTGGCGAAGCCCCGATAGCCCATGCAACGGATCGCCACGGCGTCGGTTGCGCTCCGGCCGATCGCCTCGGCGAGACGAGGGTCGTCGCCGAGCGTCCCACCGCGACCGTCCGGGCGCCGCGCCACGCGCACGAGTCCGCGCATCGTGCGTTCCATCCGCGCCGCGTTCAAGATCCACAGCATGCCGCGCTCGTGACGCAGCGATCCCTGGCTGATCGACCATCCATGGTTGAGCTCGCCCAAGAGGTTCTCCTCGGGCACCTCCACGTCCGTGAAGAAGACCTCGTTGAAGTCCGCATGGTCCGGGTCGGTCAGTTCGGGCAGCGGGCGGCAACTGATACCCGGCGTCCGCATATCGATGATGAGAACGCTGATGCCCCGGTGCTTCGGGGCCTCGGGGTCGGTGCGCACGAAGCAGAGACAGAAATCCGCATCGTGCGCGCCCGACGTCCATACCTTCTGCCCGTTGACGACGAAGTTGCCCTCGCGGCGCTCCGCTTTGGTGGTCAGCGACGCCAGGTCGCTGCCGGCGTTGGGCTCGCTCATGCCGAGGCACCAGGTGATCTCACCCTTGAGGGTCGGCACGACGAAGCGCGCCTTCTGCTCGTCCGTGCCGAACTCCACGACGGAGGCGGCGCAGATGGAGAGCCCCTGCGGGTTGAGTGACCGCGGCACCTGCCGCTCCGAGATCACCTCGAAGTAGATCATCTGCTCCTGCGGCGTCGCGTTACGGCCGCCGAGCTCGGGCGGCCAGCCCGGGACCAGGTACCCGGCCTCGAACATCTCGCGCTGGAACGTGCGGGCCCAGCCCGGGAGGTGGGCAGACGAGTTGCGGTGCTCCTGCTCGACCACTTCGGGTCCGGGGAGGTGTGCGTCCAACCAGGTTTCGAATTCGCGCCGGAACTCGAGCAGGTTTTCGTCGGTGGCGAGCCGCATGCCCAACTATGGCACGCCGGTCAGCTGCCCGGTTCGGGGTCCTTGGGCTGGCCGAGCATGCGTTCCGCGATCACGTTGCGCTGCACCTCGCTCGTGCCGCCGGCGATGGTGAGACAGCGCGTGGAGAGGAAGCCCTCCTCCCAGCGCTGGGCCTTGCCGTCGAGCACCGCCCCGTCAGCGGCGTAGAGCGCCATGCCCATCTCCTGCACGCGCTGTTCGTGTTCGACACCCAGCAACTTGCGCACGCTCGAGCCGCTGCCGGGATCGACACCCGAGAGGGTCCGCAATGTCGAGCGGTGGCCGAGCAAGGCGACCGACTGTGCCTCGGCGATCAGATGGCCGAGGCGTCCTTCCAGGCTGGTGGGCAGTGGATCGCCGCGCTCGGCCCGCCGGGCCATGGTGCGGATCAGCGATTCGACACCGTTGCCGAACGACGCACCCGACGACATCGACACCCGCTCGTTCGCCAGCGTCGTGCGGCCGATCCGCCAGCCGTCACCGGGCGTGCCGATGACGCAGTCGTCGGGGACGAAGACGTCGTCGAAGAAGACCTCGTTGAACATCGCGGCACCCGTCAGCTCGCGGAGCGGCCGGATGTCGATGCCCTCGGTGTGCATGTCCACGATGAAGTACGTGATGCCGGCGTGCTTCGGCGCATCGGGGTCGGAGCGCGCCAGGCAGATGCCGAAGTCGGCTGTCTGCGCCAGCGAGGTCCACACCTTCTGCCCGTTCAACACGTAGCCGCCCTCGACGCGGTCGGCCTTCGTGCTCAAGGCGGCCAGGTCGGACCCGGCGCCCGGCTCGCTGAAGAGCTGGCACCAGTTGAGCCGGCCGAGCAGCGTCGGCCGCACCCAGCGCTCCTGCTGTTCCTCCGTGCCGTAGGCGATGATCGTCGGCAGCGCCCAGGCACCGACGGCGAGGTGCGGGCGCGTCACGCCGACGGCCGCCATCTCTTCGTCGATGACGAGCTGCTCGAGCGGCGACGCGCCGCGGCCCCACGGCGCGGGCCAGTGGGGCGTGATCAGGCCCGCCTCCGCCAGCGCGGCGCGCTGCGCCAGGCCGGAAGGGTCGTCCGCGCCGGCCGCCGCCACGTCCTCGACCGCGCTGCGGACGGCGGCCCGCAACGACTCCGCTTCGTCGGGCAGGTCGGCGGTCAGGTTGCGGCGGGCGCCGCTGATGGTCCGGGAGGCCACATCGAGCTCGATGGCACCGACGTCACCGCCACTCACCAATTGCAGGTTGGCCATTGCCCGCTTCAGGTAGAGATGCGCGTCGTGCTCCCACGTGAACCCGATGCCCCCGAGGATCTGGATGCACTGCTTGGCACAGTGTGCGGCGCCCGGGAGCGCGACGGCCCCGGCGATGCGCGCGCTGAGGTGCCGGCTGGCGGCGGCGTCCGCCTCGCCGGCCTCGCCGGCGGGTTCGCTCCATGCCGCTGCCGCGTCCCACGCGACGGCTGCGCACTGCTCGACCGCGACGAGCATGTCGGCGAGCGCGTGCTTCACCGCCTGGAACTGGCCGATGGGCCGTCCGAACTGGACCCGCACCTTGGCGTAGTCCGACGCCGTGTCGAGGCACCAGCGCGCCAGGCCCGCG
Organism: Acidimicrobiales bacterium; assembly: GCA_036272355.1. Classification (GTDB taxonomy): domain Bacteria; phylum Actinomycetota; class Acidimicrobiia; order Acidimicrobiales; family RAAP-2; genus Bog-473. Next base: position 74 of record DATAYX010000442.1, on the reverse strand, counting down.
CTCTCGGCCGCGGCCAGCGCGAGCGCGAGGCTGCGCACCGTGTCGTCGGGGATCAGGACCTGTCCGCCCGCGGA
>DATAYX010000441.1:0-2255 GCA_036272355.1 Acidimicrobiales bacterium | reverse complement strand
GTGGGTGCGCCACAGCGCGAGGAGGTTCGCCGTGCTGCCGCCGCCGACCCAGATGACGTCCTGAGCCAGCAGGTGGGCGCGCACGTCGGGGTAGTTCGGCATCGGGAACAGCGTGAGGTGCGAGCTGAGGAAGCCGATCTTGGCGAACGCGTTGTGGATGGCCGCAAGGCGGGGGAGGTCGTCGCCCGTCGCCGTGGCGAGGATGCAGACCTTGGGGTGGTCGCCCGCCCCCGCGAGGTCGGCCGCCATCCGGTACGACGGCCCGGGGCGCAGATTGGCGGGGTCGGGCCCTTCGAGCTGGAAGCCGATGGAGGTGGCGACGATCGTGGGCTGGCGGGCGGCCATCGACGGCGAGGCGGCGAACGGGGTCGGGCGGCGGGCCGGCGGTCAGCCCGGCAGGACTTCGGGGTTCACGATGTGCAGCGGGCGCGCGCCGGCCATGAGGCGGCAGAGGTCCTCGGCGATGGTGCGGGTGTGATTCGACTCCGTGTCGTACGTCGCCCCGCCGATGTGAGGCGTGAGCACCACCTGGGGGAAGGTCGTCAGCGGATGGTCGGTGGCGAGGAACTCGCCCTCGAAGTGGTCGAGGCCGGCGGCGCCGACCTTGCCCGACGCCAGCGCGGCGACGAGGGCGTCGGTGTCGTGGATCTTCGCCCGGGCGGTATTGAGGTAGACGACGCCGTCGCGCATCTTGGCGAAGGCGTCCGCGTCGATCATGCCGGTCGTCTCCTCGGTCACCGGGGCATGGACGGAGATGACGTCGGCGGCCGCCAAGAGGTCGTCGAGCGAGCTCGTGGCGTCGGGGGCGTAGGGGTCGTAGGCCAGCACGTCCATCCCGAGGCCGCGCAGGCGCCAGCGCAGGGCGCGGCCGACGGCACCGAGGCCCACCAGTCCCACGGTCTTTCCCGCCAGTTCCCAGGCGCGGTAGCGCTGGTAGGGGATCTTGCCGTCGCGGTAGATCTCGCCCTCACGGACGTCCCGGTCGGCCGGGACGACGCCACGCGTGGCCGCAAAGAGCAAGGCGACCGCGAGCTCCGCCACCGCGTCCGCGTTCCGGCCCGGCGCCCGCAACACGGGCACCCCGGCGGCCGTCGCGGCGGCCACGTCGACGTTGGTCGGGTCGCCGCGGCAGCTGCACACCGCGGTGATCGGCTGCTCGTAGAGGTCGGTGCCGCAGACGTCGCTCTCCACGATCACGATGGAGGCCCCTTCGGCCGCCGCCCGCTCGGCCAGCTGCTGCGAGTTGTAGATGCGCAAGGTGGGCTGGTCGAGCCACGAGTCGAGCACGAGGTCGGCCAGCTGGTGCAGCAGGTCGAGCCCGGGGCCGCTCACCGCCGCGGTGACGAGGGCCTTCTGCCGTGAGGGTGTCATGCGCGTCCTTTTCTCCTTTTTGTCCCCGGCCGGCGGGCGTCGTCCATAATGACGGAATCATGACACGCGTGTCAGATTCGTGAGCCCGTCGGCGCGGGCGGTCACCGTGGGCGTCGACGTGGGGACCACCTCGGTGAAGGCCCTGGCGGTCGACGACGAGGGCAGCGTCGTGGCGCGCAGCAGGGTCACCCACAGTGTCGTGGCGCCCGAGCCCGACATCCTGCGCCATGACGCGAAGCGGGCGTGGCGTTCGGGGCCGCGGCGCGCCTTCGATCAGGTGACCGCACAGCTGGCCGACGGACCGCACCGCCTCGCGGGCGTCGCGGTGGCGTCCATGGTGCCCTCGCTCACAGCGGTCAACCGCCGGGGGGTCCCGCAGCTGCCGGGCTTGTTGTACGGCGACCGGGAAGGCCGCGTCACCAAGCAGAACGACGGCGCCGTGTTGCTCCCCGGCACGATGCCCGACGCGGAGGGGTTCCTCGCCTGGGCGTCCGACGCGGTGCCCGAAGCGTTGGGGTACTGGCCGTGTCAGGCCGTCGCCTCCTATGCGTTGGCCGGCGTGCCGGCGATCGACACCGGGGTCACAGCGTCGCTGGGTTCGCTGCACACCCACGGCCGGTGGAACGCGGACCTCCTGGCGTCGCTCGGGGTGCGCGAGGACCAGATGCCTGCGGTCTCCCCGATGGGTCAGGCGGCGGGCACGCTGCCCGAGAGCGATGCCGTCATCACGGGCGGCACCATCGACGCGCTGTGCGACCAGATCGTCGCAGGGGCGCACCATCCCGGCGACGTGCTCGTGATCTTCGGCGCGACGCTGATCGTGTGGGCCGTGTCCGACGAATGGATCGTGGCGCCAGGTCTGATCAGCTACCCGCACACCGCGC
>DATAYX010000440.1:0-5481 GCA_036272355.1 Acidimicrobiales bacterium | reverse complement strand
TGTAGGCCTGCGTTGGGGTCACCCACCGTGTACGGCTCGAACGGAAGGAGATCCGGGTGGCCGGTCAGCCAGGTAAGACCCGATGCGTCCTCGATCACGAAGGCGAACGCCGCCTGGTCGCGCCACGGACCATCGAGCCCGAACCCGGGCATTCGGACCATGACCAAATCCGGTCGTTCGTTTCGCAGGGTCTCGTAGTCGACGCCCAGCTGATCGAGCACCCGCGGGGTGTAGTTCTCGATGACGACGTCACAGGTGCCGACGAACTGCTTGAGGATCTCGTTGCCCCGGGGGTTCCGCAGGTCGAGCGTCAGGCTCTTCTTGTTTGAGTTGAGCGCAGCGAAGATCGGTCCGCGTTCCCAATACCGCTCTTCGCTCTGGGGCACGCCACCGACCAATCGGACCCCGTCGGGGCGGTTCGCGGACTCGAGATGGATGACTTCGGCACCGAGGAGCGCCAGCACGTGGCCGGCCAGAGGTCCCGCCCAGAAGGCGGTCATGTCCAACACGCGTAGACCTTCGAGGGGAAGCGCTGCGGGAGGAGCGGACGCCGGCACCGCGGGACCGTCGCCGTTGCGCCGTTGCAGTACCGCTTCGATGCTGTGTTCACCGAGCCGCGGGGCGGGCTCGGGGGGGCGCAGCCTCGCGGCACCGAGCCGGTAGGGCGGCCCCGGGTTCGCCGCTCCGTCCCTCGGGTTCGAGACGAATGTCCCGCGGCTGCGGAAGTGCTCGAAGGTCGCGGCGTTCGCGCCGTTGACGATCGGCGCGTTCGGAATGCGAAAGGCGGAGGTCAGCTCCAGCACGTCGTCGACCGTGTGCCCGCCGATCCACTCGTCGATCGTCGAGGCCAGGGCGGTGCGATCGAGGAAGAGCTTGGGGTCCTCGGTCCACTCGGGATGACCCACCATGGCGCAGAAGTCGAGCCACTGCTGCCCGGTTCCGACTCCGAGCCCCACCAGCCCGTCGCTGGCAGCGCCCACACCGGGGGTCGGGACAAAGCGCTTCTTGCGCATGGGCCGACCCATCTGGTCGTTGAACGTGACCGGGTAGTAAGTGAGGCACGCCGCCAGGGCCTCGAGCATGGAGACGTCGACGAGCTCGCCCTCCGGGTCGCCACGCCAGCCGGCGGCGAGCGTTCCGATGGCGGCGAAGAGCCCCGCCAACCACTCGCCGATCTGGCCACCGACGTAGACGGGCTCCCGGTCAGGCCTGCCCCGCGCCAGGCCGACGATCCCGCCGGACCACGCCTGGAGGGTGAACTCCGTGGCCGCCCTGTCGCTCCACTCGGCCTCGAGCCCGAAGGGTGTGATCGAGGTGACGGTCAGGTGCGGGTGGTCACGCCGGATCTGTCGCGGGGCCAGTGCCGGGTTCTCAGCGACGGACGAGCCATGCGACCATACGGCGGCGTCGGCGGACGCCAGGAGCGATTGGAGCGAAGCGAGTTGGCCGTCATCATCGGCGTCGACGACCACACTCTCCTTCGACGCGTGCAGGAAGTTGAAAAGCGCTCCGTCTTGTTGTGGTCCGATGTCCGAACCCGAGGCCGACCATCGGCGCAGGGGGTCACCCTCCGGCGACTCGACCTTGATGATTTCCGCGCCGCCATCGGCGAGGAGTTTGGTGCAGTAGGCACCCCCGATCCAGGTCGAGAGATCGACGACCCGCAGTCCACTCAGGGGTGGGTCCGTCGTCGAGTCGCTCTCCGAGGTGCTCGCAAGGGGCGACGACACGGTCAGTCGTCGTCGCGGCGGCGGCGCCCGGAATGGCTAAGCCGCCATTCCGGTGGGTACGCATTGTCGTTGTTCTTCACCTCGACATTGAGGCCCGCGTCCATGGTCTCCATGCTGAGGTTTGCCCGCGTGCCGTCCCCGTCGTTCCGAGCCGTGCCGCCCATCGACTCGAGCCACGCGCTGAGCATGCTCCCCATGTATTCGCCCTGCTGTTGCTTGTAGATCTCGAAGAAGGTCTTCTGGAGGAAGACCGTGTCGGTCGGCCGCGTCCTGGCACAGGCACGTGCGTACTTGTCGACTTCGGCCTCGAGATCCTCCCGGGACACCACGCTGTTCACGAAGTTGCACTCGTACATTTCCTTGGCCGTGAAGGGCCGGCCGGTGAAGACCATCTCTTGGAACTTGCGCAAGCCCATCATGGTCGCCCATTGCCACATGCGAGGTGCCCAGCCGACGTAGCGGAAGGCGGGGTGTCCGAACAGAGCATCGTCGGACGAGATGACAATGTCGGCATCGCCGGCTTGGTAGAAGTGCCAGCCGTAGCAGTAACCCTTCACTTCCAGGATGCTGATCTTCTTGAAGTCCTGCAGGCTGCGGCAGCCCGAGCGCACGTTGCCGTACCAGTGCAAGAGCGAGGCCCCGGCTCGATAGGAACGCTGCGGCGGCAGTGTGATGTCGTCCTCTTCGTCGAGCCCCAACTCCTCGTAGAGGACCTTCCCTTCGGCCTGCTTGTACATCACCTCGTCGAGGTCGGCCCCGGTGCCCAGGTGGTCCCCGACGCCACGAATCACCAGCACCTTGACGTCGTCATCGATGCTGGCCTTGAAAATGAGATCGGCATAGCGCTTGCGGGCGGCGATGGTCGGGATGTTGTGCTGTTCAGGCCGGTTGAAGGTGATCGTCGCGATCCTGCTGCTCGGGTCCTTCTCGTAGAGGACGATCTCCTCCGGCGGTGGGAATTCCTGGTCGGGCATGGCAGTGAGCTCCTTGTCTGATGCCGGTGGTGGGAAAGTGCGTGCGGTGTCAGTGCTTCGGGATCAGGCTTTGATTCCCAGGAAGCGCTTGACATTTCCGCTGGCGATGGCGGCGGTGGCATCGGGGCCCACGGCGTCCACGACGGAGGCCAGCGACTCGTTGCTATAGCCGTAGGTGCTCTCGTTGTGGGGGAAGTCGGTGGACCACATCACGCGGTCGACACCGATGCGGGCCAGGAGCGCAAGTCCGAGCGGGTCGACCATGAACGAGGCACACATGTGGTTGTCCCAGTAGTAGGTCGGCTCGTGTTCGATCTGGAGGTCGGCGAGGTGCTGGAACGAGGCTGCGATGTGTTCGGCGTCCTGCAGCGCGGACGGGACCCAGTTGATGCCGCCCTCGAAGTAGCCGATGTTGAGTCCGGGGTGACGGTCGAGGATGCCGCCGAAGATGTACTTCCCGAATGTGTCGCGGAAGGGTGCCACGGACTGGAGCATCCCGATGCTGATGGCGTTGAACGCGATGGGCGTCGCGGGAGGATTTTCCCCGATGTGGTGGGCGACCGGAACCCCGGCCTCCTCGATCGCGTCCCACACGCCGTCCATTGCGGGGCTCGAGTAGTCGATCGGCTTCCCGTCGAGGTCCTTGCCGGGCATGAGGGGCATGAGGAATGTCTTCAGGCCGAGCGCCTTCAGTTCGTTGACCGTCCGGCGTGCTCCCTCCGCGTCCCACCAGTTGATCAGGCCGACGCCGTAGATCCGGTTGCCCGACCGCTCCTGGATCTCCGCGATGTACTCGTTGTAGACCCTGAAGCACGCTTCGCGCATCTCTCGATCAGGCCATCCGAACAGGGCGAGAATCGAATTCGGGAAAGCGAGCTCCCTGTCGACACCCTCCGAATCGAGTGCCGCCAGACGCGCATCGACGTCGCCCGCGTGTGACCCGGGAACCGGGTCGTACTGCGTGACCACCCGGATGAACTCCGGCACGAGGATGGACTTGCCGTCCACACCGACCGACCAACCGCCTTCGACGTTGATGATCCGCGGGGCCTTTTCCTTCATGGCATCAGGCAGCCGTTCGTAGAAGATGTCCTCCGACAGCGAGATGTGGTCGTCGGCCGAGAACACCTCGGTCCCGGCGGGCAGGCCGAGGTCGGCGGGTGGCGCCGGATGGCGGTCCTTCGGGGGCCCCACGCCCTCAGACGGATAGGTCAAAGTGCTCGAATTCCCGCTCATCGCCCCCAACTTTGCGCTCGAAACGGTCCGGAGCAGATTACTTCGGATCCGTAGCAATCGTCAACGGGGCCTGATAACTTCCCTTGACGCTGGAGTAGGACCGGGGAGGTCGGAGAGGTCTTGACATGACGACGTGGGACTCCACCGTCGACTTTGTGAGTGTCGGGTCGGGCGGCGGCGGCATCGTCGCGGCCCTCACCGCGGCCCATGCAGGGGCGAGCGCACTGGTGCTGGAGAAGCAGGCATTGGTCGGTGGCTCGACCTGCATGTCCGGCGGGATCGTCTGGGTGCCGAACAACCCGGTGATGCTCGCCGCCGGAGTGCCCGACTCCTACGAAGACGCCATGGCGCATTTCGAGACAGTGGTGGGCGACGTCGGACCGTGCTCGTCGTTCGAACGCCGAGACGCCTTCCTGACGGCGGGCCCCGAGATGGTGGCGTTCCTCCAGCGGAGCGGAGTCCGTTTCCTGTACTGCCGTGGCTACAGCGACTACTACTCGAGCGCAAAGGGCGGCGTAGACCTCGGACGCGGGGTCGAGCCTGTGCCGTGGGACGGCCACGCTCTGGGTTCGTGGTACGAGAAGCTGCAGCCCGGCCTCGCGAAGAGCCTCGGCCTCGCCGTGATGACGAACGAGGCGCGGTCACTCTCGAATTACAACCGCAGCATCGGCGCCTTCACAACCTCGGCCCGCGTCGTGATGCGCACCTACGCGGCACAGTTGCGTCGGCAGGCGGTGCTGACGAACGGAGCGTCACTCATCGGGCAGATGCTGAAAGTGGCGCTCGACCGGGAGATCCCCGTTTGGACCGAGGCTCCGCTCGAAGCGTTGATCATCGAGGACGACCGGGTGGTGGGGGTGCGCACCCGCCGGGAGGGATCGCCTGTCTCCATCCGCGCCCGCCAGGGTGTGCTCCTCGCCTCCGGCGGCTTCGCCCACAACCGCGACATGCGGCAGCGCTACGGCGGTGACCAGCCGAACCGGGCGCGGTGGTCGATCTCGAATCCAGGCGACACCGGTGAGGTGCTCGAGGAGGCCATGCGGATCGGGGCAAAGACCGATCTGATGGACGAGGCCTGGTGGCTGCCCTCACCACGGACCGGACGATTCGGGCAGTCCACGCTCGACCAGGCGCGCCAGCGACCCCGCACGATCTACGTAGATGCCGCCGGCCGCCGTTTCGTGAACGAATCGAACTCCTACATGGAAGTGGGCAAGGCCATGTACGCGCGGGACAAGACGAGCCGTGCGGTTCCGTGCTGGCTCATCTTCGACGACCGTTACCGGAAGCGCTACGCGCACCAGCGTTCCCGCCCCGGCCGGTTCCCCCGGAAGTTGTTCGAGAGCGGAAACCTCAAGCAGGCGTGGACGCTGGACGACCTCGCCCGGCTCTGCGCCATAGACCCGGCCGGCCTTAACGAGACGGTCGAGCGCTTCAACGAGAACGCCCGCAACGGCGTCGACCCCGAGTACGGCCGGGGCGAATCGGCCTACAACCGGGCGCTCGGCGACCCCAACCACCGCGTGCACCCCTGCCTCGGG
>DATAYX010000439.1:0-2457 GCA_036272355.1 Acidimicrobiales bacterium | reverse complement strand
CCGGTGATGCCTGGACGCACCTCGAAGCGGCGAACCGCCCAGCCCTGGACCCGTGATTCGCTCGGAATGAAGGGCCGGGGACCGACCACGGACATGTCGCCCTTGAAGACGTTGATGAACTGGGGGAGCTCGTCGATGCCGGTCCGTCGAAGGAAGGCACCGAAGCGGGTGATGCGCCAGCTCTCGTCATGCTTGTTGCGAAGCTCGTGCAGCGGCCGGTCGGCATTCTCGTCGTCTTCGTCGCTCTCGCCCGTGGCTCTCTCGCCGGCATCTGTGGTCATGGAGCGGAACTTGGTCACCATGAAGGGCTCCGCGTAGCGGCCGAGACGAACCTGGCGGAAGAAAACCGGACCGGGCGAACTGAGCTTGACCCCGATGGCGACGAGCAGCAGGATCGGCGACAAGAAGAGGAGTACCGCCCCGCTGATGCACAGGTCGAACGCCCGCTTCATGAACCGGTCCCACGGGCTCAGGTGGGGCTGTGCGATCTCGAGGAACGGCATGCCACCGAGGTCGGTGAGGCGTGAGCGCCAGCTGATCAGCTCGTAATAGTTGGGGACCATCGCAATGTGCACGAAGTCCTGCAGGTCGCGGTAGATGTCGAGCGACTCGCTCGAGAACCGGTCGCCGGCCGCCACCAAGACCCGGTGCACGTCGAGTCGGCGGCAGAGGTCGGGCAGATCGGCGACGCGCCCGAGCGCGCCGGCTTCGGAGAAGCCACCCTCGACGACTCGTCCAACGAGCGTCATGGCGGGGTCGTGCCGGACGTTCATCATGATCCGCTCGGCGGTCTGGCCACCGCCGACGACCAACACCCGCGTCGTCGTCAGGGTGTGCACGAAGAAGCGAAGTCCGATCCGTCCCAGCGTGATTATCCCGACGGCGACGATGACGGCTGAGACGAGCTGGGTGGCGATCGGCTCGATCGTTCCGAGAGTCGCGTGGAAAACGGAACCAACCGCCAGCGTGAGGACGCAGCCGCATCCCACGCCGAAGGACAGCTCGCGGAACTCGAGGAAGGCGCTGGGCTGGAGCTGGCGATGCGTCACCCGGTAGACGCCGCCGAAGGCGAGAGCGAGCACGACTGCCACAGGGAAGAGCGAGTCGACCTTGATGCTGAGCCCGAACTCTGCGGGCGAGTTGGTCGGAACTGAAGAGAGGGCCGAGAGGATGAGGAGAGCGATGGGCAGCGAGATGCAGGCGCAGATGAAGTCACACGAGAGCTGCATCAGGGTGAGCTCGCGGTCGCCGACGCTTCGGTAGGGCGACACGCCGCGGCGTTGGCGCCGGCGCTCGCGTGGGACACTGAGCTCAGGCGGAATTACGAAATTGGGCTCGTCGGCGAGCCCGCTCGCCGCCGTCGGCTCGACCGTGCCGACCTTGGTCTCCGAGATGCTCATGGCTCTCCCTTTGCCACCGCCTCGCAGCGCCGCCTAGAACGCTGCTCTCCGTCCCCCCCAACATGGAGAGAAACAGCCGGGAAGCACGGGACTGTCGGCTGGAAGCAACTTCGTGCCGCGAAAGTGCAAATTCCAACGAACGTTTGTCCCGAACTGGGGTTTTACCGTGACCGCCGGGTGGCGAAAACCCGGACGGTGGGTGACGGCGGGACGGTCAGGCGGAGCCGCCGACGGCGTGCACGCCGCCGTCGACATGGATGATCTCCCCCGTCGTCATAGGGAAGAGGTCGCTGAAGAGCGCCACACAGGCCTTGGCTACCGCACTGGCGTCGTGGACGTCCCATCCGAGGGGGGCCCGGCCGTCCCAGGTGTCCTCGAAGGCGGAGAACCCCGGGATCGACTTGGCGGCCATCGTTCTGATCGGCCCGGCCGCCACGAGGTTCACCCGGATCCCCCGGGGTCCGAGTTCCTTCGCCAGGTAGCGGGAGAGGGACTCCAGGGCGGCCTTGGCCACCCCCATCCAGTCGTAGAGGGGCCAGGCGACCGTGGCGTCGAAGTCGAGGCCGACGACCGAGGCGCCCCCGTGGGGAGCGGCGCGCTCGAGGAGGGGGAGGAAGGCCTCGACGAGGGCCTTGAGCGAATAGGTGGAGATATTGAGCGCCACCGAGACGTCGTCCCAGTTCGCCGCGAACATCCCGTTGCCGAGGCAGTCGGGGGGAGCGAAGCCGATGGCGTGGAGGATCCCGTCCAGCCGGGGCCAGCGGTCGGCCAGGGCTTGCCCCGCAGCGGCCAGCTGCTCGGGGGAGGTGACGTCGATCTCGAGGACGTCAGGCTCGGTGGGCAGCTTGCGCGCGGTGCGCTTGGTCAGGCTGAGGGCGCGTCCCGCGCCCGAGAGCACGATCTCCGCCCCCTCCTTCTGGGCCAGTTTTGCCGTGGCGAACGCCAGTGAGGCATCCGTCAGGACGCCCGTGACCAGGAGCCGTTTGCCGTCGAGGAGTCCCACTGGGCCAGTGAGGTTATGCGAATGTGTGGCCATGCACGTTGGAATCCTTGGAGG
>DATAYX010000438.1:0-1894 GCA_036272355.1 Acidimicrobiales bacterium | reverse complement strand
CACGGCGACCGAGAAGATCAAGACGAACAGATAGATCGCCGCGTAGGCCCAGGAGCTGGCGAGCATCCATTGGCCGGCGAAGCGCAGGCCGACCGACCGCTCGCTGCGGAACCAGAAGACCACCTGCGAGCGCAGGCCGCGTAGCGAGAGGTGGTTGCGCACGGCGTAGAGCCCGACCGCGGCACCGGTGGCGCAGTAGGAACCCCAGACCCAGGGCAGCGAGACGAGATGCTCGTGACGCAGCACTTCATAGGCACCGAGGAAGAGGAAGAGCCACGCGCCGTCCAGCCACACGGCGTAGGCCGGGTTGTAACGGCTGATCCCCAGGTACCGCCCGAAGTCCTGCGCGGACATCAGGGGGAAGGCGAGAGCGAAGATGAAGAACGTGAGCCGCAGCTCGCCGCTGAACACTGCGGCGAGTGCCAGCATGATGACGGCCGCGGCGAGGGAGCACACCATGGCGGACGAGAAGCCGGCACGCTCGTAGACGGCCATCGCGTCGTCGGTCTGGTCGTGGCGGGTCAGGAGGCAGTCGCTGGTCAAGCTGCGGACGAGGCCCTGGGTGAGGATGTAGGTCGTCGACACGATGGCGAAGATCCCGAGCGCGTGGGCGTCGCTGTAGTGCGCCACCAAGAAGGCCACGGCGAAGTTCGAGGCGCTGGAGGCTGCCTGGTCGACCACCGTGACGGCCATGACCCGCTGGCGCGAGGCGACGGCGCGGAGCGACCGCGGCACGCTCCGCCCATGAGGCGCCCATGAGGGGCGCCCGGGCACCGGCGTGCCATCCGTGTCCTGCGTGCCCGCGAGCGACTCCGAGACGGAGTCGCCGCCGGGGCCGGGGCCGGAATCGTCAGCCGTCATGGACGCCACGCGTGCGAGCGAAGGAGCCTCAACGCGTTATGGGCGTGGCACCGTCGCTCATCTGGTCGAAGATCCACTTGTACGTGTTCTGCAGGCCGTCCTCGAGCGAGATGGACGGTGCCCAGCCCAGCCTCTCTTGGATCAGGGTGTTGTCGCTGTTGCGGCCCCGTACACCCTGGGGCGCCGAGGTGTTGTAGTTGCGCTTCAGGTTCACGCCGGCGATGCCTTCGACGATGTCGACGAGCTCGTTGATCGTGACAAGCTGCTCGGATCCGATGTTGAGCGGCTCGCGCACGTCGCTGGCGGTCAGCCGCAGCGTGCCGTCGAGGCAGTCGTCGATGTACGTGAAGCTGCGCGTCTGGAGTCCGTCGCCCCAGATCTCGATCTCGTTGGTCCCGTTCAGCACCGCTGCCGCCACCTTGCGGCAGATCGCGGCCGGCGCCTTCTCGCGGCCGCCGTCATAGGTCCCGAGCGGCCCATAGACGTTGTGGTAGCGGGCGACGCGGGTCTCGAGGCCGAAGTCCTCGTAGAAGTGGCGCGCCATGCGCTCGCTGAAGAGCTTCTCCCAGCCGTAGCCGTCCTCGGGCATCGCCGGGTAGGCATCCGCCTCTCGCAGGGGCTCCACCTCGGGCGACTCCTGCTTGCCCGCGGCGTACACGCACGCCGACGACGAATAGAAGAGGCGCTGCACCCCCTTCTGGCGGGCCGCCTCGAGCACATGGGTCGAGATCAGGACCGAGAGCATGCACAGCGCCTTGTTGTTCTCGATGAAGCCCATGCCGCCCATGTCCGCGGCCAGGTTGAAGACGGTGTCGACGCCCTCGCACGCGCTCTGGCACACGGCCAGGTCCTGCAGGTCGCCCTGGCGGCTGTCCACGTCGTCGAAGCGCTGGTGCCACTCGCCGAGCGGCACCCGGTCGACGCCCCGCACATTCTCGACGCCCATGTCGCGCAGCCGTGCCACGAGGTGGCCCCCGATGAACCCACCGGCACCCGTCACCAACACGTTCTTCATCGGACTCGTCCTCTCCGT
>DATAYX010000437.1:0-4121 GCA_036272355.1 Acidimicrobiales bacterium | reverse complement strand
CGCCCCACGACCCGGTTCCGTAGTCGCCCAAGCGTGGGCCGGCTTCGACGCGCCCTGCGGTGAGATCGAGAGGGGGCTCCATCTGCTTCAGTGTGAGCACCTCTCCGCCCTGTGGCGTCCATACTCGAAGGACGACTTCGGGCACCTGTTTGCTGAGCGCCTCGCGCATCATCTCGGAAAAGTCGTCCTCGAGGTCCGCAGGGTCCTTGACAAGGTCCCACGTCCCGACGAGGGCAGTAGCCACCTTCATCAATTCGGCGACCACCCAGTCGGCGCCGACGCCGCGGCAGTCGCATTGCAGCTGGCCCTCGGCCAGCTGCAATGCGGCGTCCAGATCTGCCGATGACTCGCTTTCGTTCTTGCCGTCCGTGAGCAAGATGGCGTGACGGATCCCCGTCTCGCCGTTCAAGGTCTGAACGGCCAGGCGGAGCCACGCCCCCATTGCCGTTCCCCCTGCCGACTCGAGCATCAGCACTTCCGCCTTGGCCGCCTCCCGCGTCTCGGGCGAGGCAACGGCAAGCGGAGGCTCGAGCGGATAGGTCATTTCCGCCTTGTGATTGCCCGAGATGATGCCGAACCGGACCCCGTCCGGGATGCAGTCGATGGCTGCTGCCGTCGCCGCCTTCGCCGAGCGAAGCTTCTTTCCGCTCATCGATCCGGAGCGATCCAGGAGGATCAGCTCCGACCGTTCTTCGGCCCTGACAGCTCCCGCGCCGGTACCGCTCGCCGTGACCGTGAGCACGGCATGCATCTCGTCACCCCCGCGAGGCAAGAACTCGTTCTGGGAGCATTGGACGGTGAACGGCGTCATGACGGTGGCCTCCCTCCATTCGGCGTCGTCGGACCAGAGTCCACGCCGATTGGCACGACGACGACGGTGACGTTGTCCTGCCCCCCCGCATCCAGCGCGGCATCGACAAGCCGCCTCGCCATCTCAATCGCAGAGTTGTCGCAGCCATCGAGGATGCGCTGCATACGGTCCGGATCCTCGAAGTAGTTCCAGAGACCATCGGTGCAAAGAACCAGCACGCCCGGTTCGGTGACGTCGAAGGACACCAGCCGTGGAGACACAGAATCAGAGTCGCCACCGATCCACCGCGTAATCGTGTGCGCGTCGGGGTCTGCGAACGCCACCTCGGGAGGGATGCCCTGAGCAATGCTCTCCTGCGCCAGCGAGTCGTCGACGCTGAGAGTCCTCCCGCCGCCCGACAGAGCCAACCAGTACGCCCGGCTGTCTCCCACATTTCCGACGACTATGCGGTCGGATGACGCCAAAACCGAGACCAGGGTGGTCGACGGAGAGAGGTCGCTTCCCTCCGGCTCCTCCTCCGGGACGAGCATGACCGCACTCTGTGCCTCTCGGAACGCAGCATCGAAGAGCTCTTCCAGGGATCCGTCTTCGGGCCAATCAGAAGTGCGAAGCAACGGTTCGAGTGAGGACACGGTCGCGTCGGCTGCGGCGCGCGCCGCTTGGTCCCCGTTGGCGGTGGAAGCCACGCCGTCGCACACCGCCGCGAGGACTCGGCTGTTCGCTGCCGCAATCGCCATCGCGTCCTCGTTGCGGGAACGGCGTCGGCCGCGATCTGTGATGCCCGCGATGACACGAAGATCGCGTTCCTCCCAATGGTTCGAGTCCCGATGGTTCGAGTCGCTGTGTCCGCGGCCGGTGGGTTCGTCTGTCGACACGCTGGTGCCGCATGCCTCGCAAAACAGCTCATCGTCGAAGATGGGGGATCGACATGCCGGACAAGGGAAGACGTCCAACCGGCTTTCGGTGTCCATGCTCATGGTGTGGGACTCCTCATGTGCGGGTGTGCGGTCGGCAATCGTTGGCCCGGTCAACGAGCGACCACCGCTGCGCCTGAGTTGTCGAGAGTTTGGCCAATGAACGGTACGCCTGCTCGAGCGCAATGCGCTGTCCGAACTCGTTCAGTTCCGCGCCGCCGATGCGCACATCTTCGTCGGCGTTCAATGAGCCCTGGAGAAGGAGACCGAGCGCGACCTGGTGGAGGTTGCGCTCGAGGGGGAGCCGCACCGAATTCTCGAGCTGGAGCCCCGCGAGCGTCACCGAGCTGGCAGTCAAGTCGTCAAGGTTCGGCGGCTGCCCTCGCAGGGTGGCGCATCGGACCCGGCACAGCGCGGTCTGGGCCGTGAGGAACGCGCTGGACGACTTCGGTATCCGCTGCAAAGCCGACACCGCTTCCTCCCGATCGCCGAGAGCCTCGTACACGCGGGCGAGCCCGAAGCTGGCGCTCGCGAAACCTGGATCGGTCGCGGCGACCAACGAGTAGTAACTGGCCGCGTTGTGCAGCTGCGACCTCCCCGCGTCGGTGCCGTTTCCAGTCGGATCGGCTGTCGCTCGCTGACGCGCATCCTCTTCGAAACACGTGGCCATCGCGAGCCTGGGTGCCAGTTCGCCCGGCATTTCCGCCGCCACAGCGGAAAAATAGTGCAACGCGTCGACCGGCCGATCCTGCGCCAGCAGAAGCACCCCGTGCCACCAGTAGACACGCCACCCGCTGGCCCGTGCTTCGGGCGATCCGAGCTCTCGCTCCGCCAGCTCGAGGTCGCCTTCGTCGATGGCCAGGCGCGCGATGGTCAGGCTGAGCTCGGGTGAACGGGGGGTCGAGTCCAACAGTGCCTGTCTCTGATCTGCCCCAAGGAGTGCGATGGTGGCCACCACGCCGGCGGCGGGGTCCATGGGGTCGACGGCTGGGATGGGAAGGAAATTCCACGGGTTCCCATCCGGCTGAGCGCCCAACTCGGCGCTGAAGAGCGTGCTGGGCGCCGGCGGTGGGCTCCCACCGTCGAGTGCGACCACTTGGCGCAGGACGCCGACCAGTTGTTCGAACATCTCGGCCGCGCTCTGAAAGCGAGCGCCGGGGTCGATGGCCGTCGCCTTCAGTAGGAACTGGTGGAACGACTCATAGCGCTGAAAGACCGGAACGTCGCTGACGGGGGGCAGCTTGTAGGCGTAGCGCTTTTCATCCTGGTAACCAGGGAACTCCACGCTCAGCACAGCGAGCGTCCGGGCGACCGTGTAGAGGTCCGATGGGATGCTCGCGCGTCCCTCTGCGATCTCCGGTGCCTGGTACCCGCCGGTGCCGTACAGGTCGCTCACCTGGTCGTCGATATGGCGCACGCCGCCGAGGTCGATCAGCGTGAGCTGCTCTTCGGTGTGTATGACGTTGTCCGGCTTGAAGTCACAGAACAGAAGCCCGCGGCGGTGCAGGAAGTCGAGCGCAGGGAGGACGCCGAGCATGTAGGCGATCGACTGCGCGACCGACAGCGGTCCGCTCGTCTCGTCCCGGTGGCGGATGCGGAGCTCGCGCAGCGATTCCCCGCCGACGTACTCCATCACGATGTAGCCGGCGTCCGCATGCTGCACGAAGTTGTTGATACGGACGATGTTCGGGTGCTTGACCTCGATCAGATACCGCTTCTCGACCAAAGCCGCCGCCATGGCGGCCTCGTCACCCGAGTCGAGCAGGCCCTTGAGCACGACCCAGGACCCGTCAAGGTTCATGTCCTGGGCGAGGTAGATCCAGCCGAGGCCTCCGTGAGCAATGCACCCAGCAACCTGGTACTGGCCGGCCACCAGATCCCCCGGGTCGAGCTTGGGTGTGAAGGAAAAACGGGCGCCGCAGTGCGGGCAGAAACCTTCTGTGCGGCCCACTCGCGGCCCTCGCGCACGCCCGACCGGATGATTGCAGCGGCCGCAATAGCGCTTCCGTTCCGGAACTTCTGGGTTCTCCAACACCGCTACCCGTGGATCGCGTTCGGGCACGGTCGGCATATCGACGAGCCCGGCACCAAGACTGTTCCGCCCACTACCCGAACTGCTCAGGCCGCTCAGCCGGCCGGTCGAGTCGCTCGCAGCTCCGAAGCGGCGCACGGTGTTCGTCCGCGACTCGGCCGACCCGTTCGAATCCGACCCGAGGCGGGGGCCCGTGCTCGGCGCGCCCGGCGCAGGCGCGGCGGCCTGAACCCGCCCGGAGCCTCCCGGAGGAGCGAGCCCACACTCGTCGCAGTACCCGTCCGACATGGTTCCGTCACAGCCCGGCCGCGCGCACCTTTCTGCACCGCTTGTGACCTCGACAATCGACATTGGCTCCGGTGGT
>DATAYX010000436.1:0-2146 GCA_036272355.1 Acidimicrobiales bacterium | reverse complement strand
GAGCTCGCCCTCTGGCTGTCCGCCCTCGTCGTGGCCGGCGGGTGTTTCCTGATCGCCGGCCTCGCCGCCATGGCCGGGCTGTATCAAGCGAAGAGGGCGGCACCACCAGTGCCCACAGAGGCCATCGCAAGCACCAAGGAGGACGTCCAATGGGTCAAGACACAAGCGAAATCCGCGAACAGATAGCCCAGGAGCGCGCCGAGCTCGGCGAAACCGTCAAGGCGATCGCCCAGAAGGCCGACGTCAAGGACAGGATCCAGAAGAAAGCGTCCGAATCTGCCGAGCAGGTTCAGCAGAAGGCCGGCGAGGTCATCCAGGACGTGGACGACCGGATCCGCAGCGCGACACCGGACCCGGTCCTCGCGGGCGTGCAGACCGCATCGGCGAAGGTCCGGGAGCAGCCTGTTCCCGTCCTCGCCGCCGTCGTCCTGTTGGTGGTCGGTGCCTTCGTCGGCTGGCGCCTCCGCCGGTCCCGCTGATGGCAAAACTCGTCTACCAGCCTCTCGGCCTGGCCGTGAGTGTGGTCGGTGGCGTGCTGTCCGGGCTGCTCTTCAAGCAGGCCTGGAAGGCGATCGCGGGTGAGGAAGAAGCCCCGAAGGCCACGGATCGGAATCGCAAGTGGGCCGAGGTGCTCGGCGCAGCGGCTTTGCAGGGTGCGATATTCGGTCTCGTCAAGGCGGCGGTCGACCGCGCCGGCGCCGAGGGGTTCGCCCGGACGACCGGGGTCTGGCCGGGCGACTGAACCCGCATCGATGGGCGCGCCACCCTTCGTGACCCGGGGCCTCGCGGCGGTCGACCGGGTGCAGCGGTCGAACCGCATCCTCGGGCCCGCCTACGCCGTCACGAAGAAGGTCGGCGACGACAACGGCAACCTCTTCGTCGTGGCCCTCGGCTGGTACGGCTTCACCGCCATCTACCCGCTGCTGCTGTTCGTGATCACGGTCTTCGGTTACATCGGTGCCGAGTCGCTGGGTACCGGTGTGGTGAACACGCTGCATCAATTCCCCCTTATCGGCAACCAGTTCACCGTCACGCACGGCGGGTCGAACCTCCACGGCAGTCCCGCCGCGCTCGTCATCGGCCTCGTCGGCCTGGTGTACGGCGCGCAAGGGGTGACGCAGACCGCCGTGCAGACCATGGCGACGGTCTGGAACGTCCCACGGAACGAGCGCCCGGGTTTCGCGCCACGTCTGGCGCGGAGCCTGGCCGGTCTCGCCATCATCGGCGGGACGTTCCTCTTGAACTCGTTCCTCGCCTCGTTGGCCGCCGCTCGGGGAGCGGCGATGCCGGTGCGCATCGTGGTCATCGTCGGGTTGGCGGTGCTCAACATCGCCTTATTCGCCGCTGCGTTCCGGGTGCTGACTCCGGGTCAGCGCGGCTTCCGCCAATTCGTGCCGGGTGCGGTCCTTGCCGGCCTGGGTTTCACGGCGCTGATCACGGTGGGGAGCGCCCTCGTGCAGCACCAGCTCCGCCACAGCAGCTCCACCTACGGGTCGTTCGCCGCGGTCATCGGCGTGGTCGCCTTCCTCTTGCTCCTGGCGAAGCTCACCGTCTATTCCGCGGAGCTGAACCCGGTGCTCGCCCGGCACCTTTGGCCGCGGGCGCTGGTCGGTTCCGATCCCACCGAGGCCGACCGGCGGGTCCTGCGAGCGGAGGCGCACGAGACACGCCAGCGTGACGACGAGCAGATCGACGTCCGATTCGAGGGCGGGAAAGCAGAGGGCTCCAACGGCGACGCCCCGAAGGAACCGGCCCGCGCCCGGGGGGTGCGGGAGTGAGGAATCCGCCGGCTGCCGGCGCGCACGCCGGCCCACTGCGCAGACGGTCCTAGTCCCCCGAGAAGAACCCCTCGTCGAGCGACTCGACCAGATCGGACCGGCCCTCGGTCGGGACGGCGTCGTGCCCGCCCGCCGACTCGTGCAGCTCGATACGGTCACGCCCCTGCTGCTTGGCCAGCATCAGTGCACTGTCGGCCCGCCGCAGGACCGCGGCGAAGTCCTCGCCGGGCTCCGCTTCGGTGATGCCGAAGCTCACCGTGAACTTCGGCAGGCCGCCGACCGTGATCGCGGCATCGAGATGGGCCCGGGCGTTGTTGAGCGCCCGCGTGGCGTCGACCGCCGAGCAGTCCGGGAATGCGATCGCGAAT
>DATAYX010000435.1:0-2348 GCA_036272355.1 Acidimicrobiales bacterium | reverse complement strand
ACCACGGCGGCCAGGCCGCGGTGGCACGCCGCCAGAATGAGGCGCATCACGGACTCGGCGTTCGTCGAGTCGAGCGCGCCGGAGGGCTCGTCGGCCAGCAGAAGCTGGCGCCCGCCCACCACGGCGCGGGCGATGGCGACGCGCTGGCGCTCCCCGCCCGAGAGCTGGTCCGGATAGTGCGTCGCCCGCTCCCCCAGCCCGAAGTCCTCGATGGCCGCGAGCGCCGCCTTCTGGGCCTTGCGCGCCGAGACGCCGTCGAGCTCCATGGGCAGGGAGACGTTCTCCACCGCGTTGAGCCCGGCCAGCAGGTTGTAGTCCTGGAAGACATAGCCGATCGACTGGCGCCGCAGCTGCGCCTTGGCGTTGCGCGACATCGACGACAGCGGGCGCCCACCGGCGTAGACCTCACCGCTCGTCGGGTCCTCGAGGCTGCCCGCGATGGTCAGCAGCGTGCTCTTGCCCGAGCCGCTGGCGCCCATGACGGCCACCAGCGACCCGGCGTCGACGGAGAGCTCGATGTCGTGCAGGGCATGCACCAAGGTCGCTCCGTCTCCGTAGACCTTCGTGACCCCACGCAGTTCGAGATAGCTCATTGCGGGTTCACCACCTTGCGCCGGGCCTTGGGGAGGGGGAACGACTGCGGCGTCTGCGGGACCGGCGCGTCCTCGCCCGCGGTTGCACGCTTCAGACGGCCGTCGGCCGTGTCCAACCACCTGATCAGCGAGTCGAGCCGGAACAGTTCGGCGTCGACGACCAGGGCGAAGCTGAGATCGAGGCGGGCCTCGTCCTCCTTCAGACGGGTCCACTGCTGCATGAGCTCGACCAGATACCGCCGGTGCACCTGCACGACGTCGTGGACGTCCACCCCCGGCAGCTCCAACGCCACGAGCACCTTGATCACCAACTCGTCGCGCGGCGGCGACGAGAAGTCGGGCGGCGTCCGCAGCCATTCGGCCAGCTCGTCGGCGCCCTCCGCGGTGATGCGGAACCCCTTCTGCGGTCCCTCGTCCGCGTTGTCCTCGGACTCGACCAGCCCGTCGCGTTCGAGACGCTGCAGCGTCGTGTACACCTGGCCGACGTTGAGCGGCCACACTTCGCCGGTACGCGCCTCGAACTCCTGGCGCAGCTGGAGGCCGTACTTCGGGCCCTCACTGAGCAGGGCCAACAACGCATGCCGGATGCTCATCCTGCCTCTTTCCTAGGTAGCATACTCGGTATCCTAGTCCCGTAGGCCTGGTAACGCAAGGGGGCCCTCCCCGTCTCAGACGGTGACAGCCCGATCCTGGGCCTGCCGCCCCCCGTCCGCCGGACTCCGCCCGGCGGACCTCAGCCTCAGGCCCCTGGCGGTCGGCTCAGGCGGCGGGTTCCCACACCCGCACCCAGTCGATCTGTGTGGTGGCCGGAAGCGGCGTGGCCGCCGTCACCGTGTTGGCTCCGATCCCGAGCGCCTGGGTCAGCGAGATGAAGAACGGCTCGTTGAACGGGGCCGGTCCACCGGTCGGCCGGTCGATCATGCAGACCTGGCCGTTGGTGAAGATCGTGATCGACCTCGGCGTCCAGTCCACGGCGTACGTGTTGAACGTGCGCTGGTTGATGGTGCAGCCCAACGCCGTGGCGTTGGCATCGCTCGAGGACTTGGCGTAGTGGACGCTGGGCACGTCGTTGCCGGCGTTGTTGCTGAAGAATTCGGCGAAGTCGATCTCCCCCGACGCCGGCCACGGCCCGTAGGTGAGGTTCTGCGGGTAGAGCCACAGGGTCTCCTGCAGTCCGGGGAAGGTCGCCGCCGGGATCTTGGCGCGCACCGCGAACACCCCGTAGGTCTGGTTGAACAGTTGGCTGCTCGACACCATCCCGACCTGATAGCTCGAGTCATATCCCGCCGTGCAGCGGAACGGTGCCACCCTCAGGGCCGACAGGTTGAGGTGCCCGCCCGAGACGCTGATGGTGTCGGGGTTGTCGACATAACAGTCCGGGCCTCCGGTCACGTACCCACTGCTGGCCGTCAGCTGCGGCTGCCATTTCGAGATGTCGAGCGACGTGCCGTCGAACTCGTCGTCGAACGAGCACTTCCACCGGCCCGCCACCCCGTTGGGATTCCCATCACAGGGCGCTGACGTCAAGGACGGGTGTGCGACGGACGCGGCGGGTGCGGTGGCGGAGGAGCGGTGCGCGGCATCCGGGCCGTGCTTCGAGGGCACCAGAATTGCGACGAGCAGGAATGCGACGGCGATCGCTGCGAGCACCACGCTGAACCAGGCAGAGCGAAAAAATCGACGTCGTGTGTGTCCGGCCCCCGCGGAGTCCGACATTCCGTTCTCCATCCTCTGCCCCGACGTCGCGCCCGCCCC
>DATAYX010000434.1:0-6643 GCA_036272355.1 Acidimicrobiales bacterium | reverse complement strand
CGCCATGGCCCCCGCACCCCCGTCGGGCAGGTCGTCGCGCGCCACGCACGTGACCACGGCGTGTCCGAGCCCCATCCGCGCCACCGCTTGCGCCACCCGGTCGGGCTCGTCGGGCGAGAGCGGCAACGGGTGCCGCGTGTCGACCTGGCAGAAGCCGCACGCCCGCGTGCAGCGCTCCCCGTTGATCATGAAGGTGGCCGTGCCGTCGGCCCAGCACTCGTAGATGTTGGGGCAGCCCGCCTCCTCGCACACCGTCACGAGGCCGAGGTCGTGGATCGTCGCCCCGAGCTGGCGGTAGCCCTTGCCGATGCGGACAGGCACGCGCACCCATTCGGGCTTGCGCTGCGCGATGTCGAGCCCGTCCTCGGGTGCCACGCCCGCCTGGCGGAGGCGCCGCAACAACGGGCGCTCGCCGGCGCCGTCCACGAGCCGCGGTTCGGCAGGGCCTGTCACGACGTCGGCGCGTTCCGCCTCTCCTGCGCCGAACGTCGCCGTGGCCTTCGCTGCCAGCGCGTCGGCGACCTGCTGCACGGACGCGTCGACGCCCTCGGCCGCCAGCGACGTCACGCCGCGGTCGGCGATGCCGCACGGCACGATGTGGTCGAACATCGCCAAGTCGGTGGTCACGTTGATGGCGACGCCGTGCACGGTGCGCCGGCGACCCGGGCCGACGCGCATGGCCCGCACGCCGATGGCGGCGATCTTGCGGGGCCGCTCCCCCGCCGCGTCGACCCACACGCCGGGGAACTCCCCGTCGCTCGCGCAGCCGGGCAGCCCGAGGTCGGCGAGCGTCTCGATGACGAGGCGCTCGAGCCGGTGCACGTGCGCCGCGCCCGCCGACACGTGGTCGGGCACCGTGACGATCGGGTAGGCCACCAGCTGGCCCGGACCGTGGTACGTCACGTCGCCGCCGCGGTCGGTGCGCTCGAGCGTCGCGCCGACCGTCGAGGGGTCGACGATCACATGGCGGTCGTCGGCGTGCGCCCCCAGCGTGTAGACGTGGGGATGCTGGAGCAGGAGGAGGTAGTCGTCCTCGGCCTCGCGGGCCAGGGCGTGCTGCAGGACGGTGGCCTCGTGGTACGGGACCGTCCCGAGGGACCGGATGCGCAGCACCCGCCCGGCCCTCAGAGCTCGGCGGCCCAGTCGCGGGTGCCGAGGAGCTCGGCCACCTTCGCCAGGAACAGCGAGACGTAGGCGCCGTCGACCGCCCGGTGGTCCCAGCTGACGCCGAGGATGCCCGTCGAGTGGATGGCGATGGACTCAGAGCCGTCGGGCTGCGTCACGACGACCGGACGGCGCGCAATGCCGTCGGTCGCCAGGATCGCCACCTGCGGCTGGTTGATGATCGGCACGGTGAAATACGTCCCGAACGGCCCGTCGTTGGTGATGGAGAACGTTCCTCCCGCGATGTCGTCCGCGTTGAGCTGACGGCCGCGGGCCCGCTCGGCCAGGTCGCGGATGCGCCGGGCCACCCCGCGCAGCGTGACCTCCTCGGCCCGGTGGATCACCGGCACGATGAGGCCCTCGTGTGCGAGGTCGACCGCGATGCCGAGGTTCACCTCCGAGTGGACGACGAGGGAGTCCTCGACCACCGACGCGTTCAACAACGGGAAGTCGCGCAGTGCCTCCACCGCCGCCCGTGCCACGAAGGGGAGATAAGTCAGGGTGAAGCCCTCTTCGGCCTTGAACCGGTCGCCCCACGCCGTCCGCACACGCTCGACGGCCTCGAAGTCGACCTCGTTGGCGATGAACGCATGGGGCGAGGTCGCCTTGGACCGCACCATGTGCTCGGCGGTGCGCCGGCGCATGTTGGAGAACGGCACGATCTGGTCGCCGGCGGTACGGAAGGGCGCCATCGAAACGGTCGGCGCCGGGGTCGGTGCGCGTCGGGCCGGCGGGGCGGCGGGAGCCGCCTGGGCCGGAGCCGCCTGCGTCGGCACGGCGGCCGGGGGCTGCACGGTGGCGGCGCTCGAACGGCGCGCGTCGGCGGCGCGCAACGCGTCGTCGCGCGTGATGCGCCCGCCGGCGCCCGTGCCGGTGACCTCCGACTCGTCGATGTCGTTCTCCGAGAGGATGCGGCGCACCATCGGCGAGAGCACCTGCGCGCCCGCACCCGAGCCGTTACCGTCCGTTCCGGACGGGCTCGCCGGCTCCGCGGCAACGGGAGCAGGAGCAGGTTGTGCGGGAGGCGGAGGTGCCTCCTGTGGTGATGGTGGTGGCGGTGGTGGCGCGGCCTCCGCCGCGGGTGCGGGCGCCTCGGCCGAGGCCGCGGCGGGCGCGTCGCTCGATCCGCTTGCGCCCGAGCCGTCGCCGATCACCGCGAGCTTCACGCCCACCTCGACCGTCTCGCCCTCGGGCACGATGATCTCCGAGAGCACGCCGGCCGCAGGCGAGGGCACCTCGGAGTCGACCTTGTCCGTCGAGACCTCGAAGAGCGGCTCGTCGCGTGCGACCTCGTCGCCGACGGCCTTCATCCACTTGGTGATGGTTCCCTCGGTCACGGTCTCGCCGAGCTGTGGCATCACGACGTCAGCCAAGGTGCAGTCCCCTTCCGGTCAGGGCCAACATGGTCTCGCCGAAGGTCTCGGAGAGTGACGGGTGCGGCTGGATGAACTGCGCGACCTCGTCGGGGAACGCCTCCCAGTTGACGGCGAGGTAGCCGCCGCTCAACTGCTCGGTGACCCACGGCCCGCACATGTGCACGCCCAGGATCCTCCCCGCGGTCCCGTCCGGCCGCTTCTCGGCGACGATCTTCACGAGGCCTTCGGTGTCTCCGATGATCTGCGCCCGGCTGTTGCCGCCGAAGGGATCCTTCTTCGTCAGCACGTCGATCCCCACCTCTTTGGCCTGCGTCTCGGTCATGCCGCAGAACGCGACCTCGGGGTGGCAGTAGATCGCCCAGGGCACCTTGCCGTAGTCGACCGGCACCACCGGCTCGCCGAGCATTCCCTTCACCGCGACGATGGCCTCGGCGAACCCGACGTGGGCGAGCTGCGGCGAGCCGGCCACGATGTCACCGACGGCCCAGACGCCGTCGGTGCCCGTCCGCTGGTATTCGTCGACGACCACGAAGCCGCGTTCGTCGACGGTGACGCCCACCCCGTCGGCAACCAACCCTTCGGTGCGGGGGCGGCGGCCGACCGACACCACGATGGCCTCGACGTCCCAGGACTGGTCGCCGGCCTTCACGCTCGTCACCGTGCCGTCCGCGGCCGGCGTGTGCGACTCGACCTTCACGCCAGTCACGATGTCGATGCCGCGCTTCTTGAACGACCGCACGATCAGGCGCACGACGTCCTCGTCGCACCCCGGCAGGATCGCGTCCAGGGCCTCGAGGATCGTCACCTTCGATCCGAGGTCCGCCAGCAGCGACGCGAACTCGCACCCGACGACCCCGCCGCCGACGACGGCGACGGAGGCGGGCAGCTTCTCGAGGTCCAAGAACTCGTCCGACGTCATCACCCAGCGCCCGTCAACCTCGAAGCCGGGCAGCACGTGGGGCACCGATCCGGCGGCGAGCACCACGTTCTTTCCCGTGATCGCCTTCCCGGCGTCGGGTCCGTCGACGACCTCGACGCGCCGGCCCTCCTTCAAGGTGCCCGTGCCGATGAGCGTCGTGACCTTGCGGCCCTTGAGCAAGCCCTGCAGGCCCTTCCAGAGCTTGTTCACCACGGCCTGCTTGCGCTCCTGGCTCCGGGCGAAGTCGAGCGCGACCCCCGACACGTCGATGCCGAACTCCTTCGATCCTTCGATCGTCCGCCGGACCGCTGCGGTCTCGAGGAACTCCTTGGCCGGGATACAGCCCCGGTGCAGGCAGGTGCCGCCGACCTTGTCCCGCTCGACGATGGCGACCGAGAGCCCCGCCGCGGCCGCGTAGAGCGCGGTGGCGTAGCCGCCCGGGCCCCCGCCGATCACGACGATGTCGAACTCTTCCTCGTTGGCCATCGACTGTCCTCTTCTCGTTCCGATGACGCCTGGCCCGCACTTCCGGCCCCCCGGAACAAGTCCCGGTCGCGACGGCCCGAGTCGCCTGCTTTGCGCTCTCGACTCTGCGCGTTCCTCCTGGGAGCCTACCGTTCGCCCCCCTCCGCCGACACCGGGCGGAGGCCCTGCACAGTGCCGTGGAGCTACTGGCTCGAGCGATCCCCGCTCGAGCCGCGCCCGCTGTCGGCTGCGATCGTCGCGAGCTCGTCGACCACGTCGTTCCACGGGTCCCCCGAGTGGCCCTTCACCCAACGGAACGACACCGGGATGTCTTCGGAGAGCGCGAGCGGCAGGAGCGGCTCCCACAGATCGCGGTTGGCCACCGGCTTGCGCTGCGAGTTCTTCCAGTCGCGCTTGAGCCAGCCCTCCCACCACCGGTCGCGGAAGCAATTGACGACATAGGTGGAGTCGCTGACCACTTCTATCGATTCGGGCCCGTCTTGCATCAGGGACGTGAGCGCCTCCAGCACGGCGGTGATCTCCATGCGCTG
Source organism: Acidimicrobiales bacterium (assembly GCA_036272355.1). GTDB lineage: Bacteria > Actinomycetota > Acidimicrobiia > Acidimicrobiales > RAAP-2 > Bog-473. Next base: position 2,168 of record DATAYX010000434.1, on the reverse strand, counting down.
GTTCGTGGTGTGCGGCTCCGCCCCGCTCGCGTACCGCCCGCCTGGCACGGCCCAGCCCCACCCGCCGCGCCCGGGATTACCCCGGCAAGCGCCATCCGTGTACACGACCACCGGGGCCTCCTCGTCTGGCATGCCCGAATGTGTAACACCCGCGACCAGTGGTCACACGCATCGAGCGGCTCCCGGTACCGTGGAGGCGATGCTGTTCGACGGGATCAGCCACCAAGTTCCCGACACCGATCCGGGGGAGACAGCGGAGTGGCTCGACTCCTTCGATGCCGTTGTCGACGCCCGCGGCCGCTCGCGCGGGCGCTACCTCCTCATGAAGCTCCTCGAGCGCGCCCGCACCAAGCAGGTCGAGTTCCCCGCGACCGTCTCGACGCCGTATGTGAACACCATCCCGGCCGACGCCGAGCCCTGGTTCCCCGGCGACGAGTACCAGGAACGCCGGATCCGCGCCTACATCCGCTGGAACGCGGCCGCCATGGTCACGCGGGCCAACACGCGGACGGAAGGGATCGGCGGTCACCTCTCGACGTACGCCAGCTCGGCCGCGCTCTACGAGGTCGGCTTCAACCACTTCTTCCGCGGCAAGTCCGACGGCGGCTTCGGCGACCAGATCTTCTTCCAGGGGCACGCCTCTCCCGGCATCTACGCCCGCGCCTATGTCGAAGGGAGGCTGACCGAGGCGGAGCTGGACAACTTCCGCCACGAGGTCGGCGGCGGCGGTCTCCCGAGCTACCCCCACCCGCGCCTCCTCCCAGACTTCTGGGAGTTCCCCACCGTCTCCATGGGCCTCGGTCCGATCGCCGCGGTCTACCAGGCGCACGTCAACCGCTACCTGAACCTGCGACGCCTCGTCGACACGTCGGGCAGCCGGGTGTGGTGTTTCGTCGGCGACGGCGAGATGGACGAGCCCGAGTCCATCGGCGCGCTCGGCGTCGCGGGCCGCGAGCACCTCGACAATCTGATTTTCGTCGTGAACTGCAACCTGCAGCGCCTCGACGGCCCCGTGCGGGGCAACGGCAAGATCATCCAGGAGCTCGAGGCCGTCTTCCGCGGTGCCGGCTGGAACGTCATCAAGGTCATCTGGGGCTCGCGCTGGGATGCATTGTTGGCCAAGGACGTCGACGGCGTGCTCCTCGACCGCATGAACACCACGGTCGACGGCGAATACCAGAAGCTGGCCGTCGAGTCCGGGGCCTACATCCGTGAGCACTTCTTCGGTCCCGACCCCCGGCTGCGCAAGATGGTGGAGGACCTCAGCGACGACGAGCTCGTCTCGTTGCCGCGGGGCGGCCACGACTACCGCAAGCTCTACGCCGCGTACAAGCGCGCCACCGAGCAGCGGGGTGCGCCCACGGTCATCCTGGCCAAGACGATCAAGGGCTGGACCCTCGGTCCCGAGATCGAGGCGCGCAACGCGACCCACCAGATCAAGAAGATGACGAAGGCGCAGTTGCGCACGCTGCGCGACCGCCTCTACCTGACCGACGACATCGGTGAGGACGCGCTCGAGGGCGACCCGCCGTACATCCGGCCGGGCGAGGGTTCCGACGCCATGGAGTACCTGAAGGCGCGCGGACGCGTCCTCGCCGGCCCGGTACCGGTCCGGGTCGTGCGGCCGGCGCCTCCCTTGCGCCCGGACCCCAAGGTGTTCGAGGAGTTCGCCGCGGGCTCCGGACCCCAGGCCGTCTCGACGACGATGGCGTTCGCCCGTCTGCTGCGCAACCTCGTGCGCGATCCGACCGTCGGCGCGCTCGTTGCGCCCATGGTTTCGGACGAGGCGCGCACGTTCGGGCTCGAGCCCCTGATCGCCGAGGCGAAGATTTACGCGCCGGACGGCCAGAACTACATCCCCGTCGACGCCGACCTCCCACTCAACTACGCCGAGAGCTCGTCGGGCCAGGTGCTCCAGGAGGGGATCACCGAGGCGGGGGCACTGGCGACCTTCACCGCACTCTCGACGGCCTACGCCACGTGGGGCCAGCCCATGGTCCCCGTCTATCTCTTCTATTCGATGTTCGGCTTCCAACGGATCGGCGATCTGGCCTGGGCACTCGGCGACATGCGGGGCCGCGGCGTCCTGGCCGGCTGCACCGCCGGGCGCACCACGCTGATGGGGGAAGGACTGCAGCACGACGACGGGCAGTCGCCGCTCCTCGCCT
>DATAYX010000433.1:0-2202 GCA_036272355.1 Acidimicrobiales bacterium | reverse complement strand
CCGCATCTCGGGCCCGAGCAGGGTGTCGACGCCGGGGAAGCGGTCGAAGGGCAGCACCGCCTCCTTCACGCTGACGTGGTCGAGGACCGGCACCCGGCCGACCGCCTCGGCCGCCAGCAACCCTTCCTTGCGCAGATCGGCCAGGGTCTGGCCCACCATGACCCTCGACGCCACCATGGCCAGCGGCACGCCGGTCGCCTTGGCCACGAAGGGCACCGTGCGGCTCGCCCGCGGGTTGGCCTCGAGCACGTACACCTGCCCGTCCTTCACCGCGAACTGGACGTTCAGCAGACCGCGCACGTTGAGCGACGCGGCGAGCGCGCGGGTGTGGCGGTCGAGCGTGTCGATGACGTCGTCGCGCAGCGTCTGTGGCGGGAGCGCGCAGGCCGAGTCGCCCGAGTGCACCCCGGCCTCCTCGACGTGTTCCATGATCCCTGCGATGAGGATCTCGCCCTCGCCGTCGCGGACGGCGTCGACGTCGACCTCGATGGCGTCCTCCAGGAAGCGGTCGACGAGCACGGGCCGCTCCGCCGTGACGCCGCCCTCGCGCGCCAGGGCGCCCGTGGTCATCGCCTGCATGACGCGGCGCACGCCGTCGTCGTCGTACACGATCTCCATGGCGCGGCCCCCGAGCACGTAGCTCGGCCGCAACAGCACCGGGTAACCGACACGGCCCGCCACTGCGAGCGCCTCGGCGGAGGTCGTCGCCGTGCCGCCCCGAGGTTGGGGGATCGACAGCTCGTGGCACAGCGCGTTCCAACGCTCGCGGTCCTCGGCCAGGTCGATCGACGCCGGGCTGGTGCCGAGGACGAGCTCGGGCGGGAGCGACCCCGCCAGCTTGAGCGGCGTCTGGCCACCGAGCGAGACGATCACGCCCACGACCTCGCCGCCCGCGGCACGTTCCGCGTCGAGCACATTGGCCACGTCCTCGTCCGTGAGCGGCTCGAAGTACAACCGGTCCGACGTGTCGTAGTCGGTGGAGACGGTCTCGGGGTTGCAGTTGACCATGACGGTCTCGTAGCCGGCGTCGCGCAGGGTCATGGAGGCGTGGACGCAGCAGTAGTCGAACTCGATGCCCTGGCCGATCCGGTTGGGGCCCGAGCCGAGGATGACGACGCGGGCGCGCTCGGACGGGCGGACCTCGTCCTCCTCCTCGTACGTCGCGTAGTGGTAGGGCGTGAAGGCCTCGAACTCAGCGGCGCAGGTGTCGACCGTCTTGAACGTCGCGCGCACGCCATGGGCCAGGCGGGCGGCCCGCTCCTCGGCGGCCGTGGTGTCGCGCAGGAAGGCCAGCTGCGCATCGGAGAAGCCGAGCCGCTTGGCCCGGCGGTAGTCGCGCGCCCCCAGCTCGGCCGCGTCGGTCAGGCGGCCGCGCTCGGCCGAGATGCGCGCCACCTGCCGCACGAACCACGGGTCGATGCCGGTCCGGGCCACGACCTCGTCCACGCCGACGCCGCGCCGCAACACCGCCTCGAGCTCGAACACGCGGTCGGGCGTCGCCACGCCGATGCGCGTCAGGAGGTCGGGCGTGGTGACGTCGTCGAGGGCGGCCTCCGCCGCGTCCGCGTTGAGGCCGGCCCGGCCCTGCTCCAGCGAGCGCAGTGCCTTCTGCAGCGACTCGCAGAACGTGCGGCCGATGGCCATGACCTCGCCGACGGACTGCATGCGCGTGCCGAGGCGCACCTCGGCGCCGGGGAGCTTCTCGAACGCCCAGCGCGGCACCTTCGTCACGACGTAGTCGATCGTGGGCTCGAACGAGGCGGGCGTCGCCTTCGTGATGTCGTTGGGGATCTCGTTGAGCAGGTATCCGACGGCGAGCCGGGCGGCGATCTTCGCGATCGGGAAGCCGGTCGCCTTCGACGCCAGGGCCGAGCTGCGCGACACGCGGGGGTTCATCTCGATGATGACCCGGCGGCCCGTGGCGGGGTCGACCGCGAACTGCACGTTGGACCCGCCGGTCTCGACGCCGACCTTGCGCAGGCACGCGAACGCGTCGTCGCGCATCGCCTGGTATTCGACGTCGGTCAGCGTCTGGGCCGGCGCGACCGTGATGGAGTCGCCGGTGTGCACGCCCATGGGGTCGAAGTTCTCGATGGAGCACACGACGACGCAGTTGTCGGCGCCGTCGCGCATCACCTCGAGCTCGAACTCCTTCCACCCGGCGATCGACTGCTCCACGAGGATCTGGCCGATGGGGCTGGC
>DATAYX010000432.1:0-3067 GCA_036272355.1 Acidimicrobiales bacterium | reverse complement strand
GGACGAGGCCGTCGGCGTCGACGACGTACCAGGCTCGCTGGATCTCGCTGACCTTCGGTGAAAATGTGCGCACAAGACCGATCTTTCGCTTCCGCGTGGGTGGCGAGCTGGCCGTTTCCGGCTGGCTCAACGGCCCTCGGGGTCCCCAGGGCCGACGTACCAGGATAGGGCCTGGGGAAAGACCCAGCAAGCCGCCGATTTCCAGGGCCTTTGGGCGAGTCTGCCGCCCGCGGCGACCCCGGCGCCTTAGCGTCGGCGTCCTCCCGTACGCCGACGGGTGCTACCACCCCTGGCCTGTCGGCAGGCTGACCACATTGAACCGTTGGCTCCCGCTTGCGACGCTAAAGCTGTGATCAGGCCCGGCGGTGCCCCGCGCCTCCCGCCGCGGCCATGCTGAGCACGGCCTGGTACCGGTTCGCCACTTCGTGGCGACGCCTCGGCGCCGGCTACCTGGCCCTGATCCTCGTCGTCGGCCTTGGGGGGGGCCTGGCGCTCGGCTCGATCGCCGCGGCGCGCCGCACCGCCTCGTCGTACTCCGTCTTCCTGGCCTCGACCAACCCGTCGGACCTCACCATCGAGCCGGCGGGTGGGGCGCCCATCAATGCGGAGGTGGACCGGCAACTGGTCAAAGCGATCGCGAAATTCCCCCATGTGCGCCACGTCGAGAGCTATGTCGCGCTCCAGGCGTCCTTCACCAAGCGAGGATCGCGCACCGTCCAGGGCAACTTGGACTCGGTGGTGCTCGTCGGCAGCCTCGACCAGATGCTCTTCAACCAGGACCGTTTCACGGTGATCCAGGGACGGCGGGCCGACCCCGCGAGGCCCGATGAGGTCATGGTCACCGAGCAGGCCGCCCAGGTGCTGGGGGTGGGAGTGGGCCAAGCGCTCGGCGTGTCCGCCGGGCCGCCGGGTGGGTCTCACAACACCGTGCATCGCGTCACCGTGACCGGCATCGGGCTCCTGAACCGCGAGGTCGTGCAGGACCAGATCGAACGGTTCCCGACCTACGTCGTGGGCACGCCTGCGCTGACCCGGACCCTGTTCGATCAGACGCAGCTGGCGTACTTCGGCGTCCAGCTCGACGGGGGCGCACGCAACGTGGCCGAGGTCGAGCGCCACTGGAACGCCAATTCGAAGTTCTTCACCGACTTCCAAGTGGCATCACAGTCGGCGCAGGAGGCCGACCAGTCCATCCGTCCGGAGGCGCTCGCATTGGGAGCCTTCGGCTGCATCGCCGGGCTCACCACGTTGCTGATCGCGCTCGAGGAACTTTCCCGCCAGCGCAGGAACCGCGACATCGACCTGCAGGTCATGCGGTCACTCGGGGCCCCGCCCGCCGTGACCGTCGCCGACGCCGTCTTCGGCATGGCGGGCGCCATCGTCGCCGGTGGCCTGGTCGCTGTCTTTGTTGCGATCGCCCTGTCCCCGCTGGCGCCAATCGGCCCTGCCCGGGCCGTGTATCCCGACCGGGGACTTGACGTGGACTGGACCGTAATCGGACTCGGTGGGCTGGCCCTCGTCCTCCTCCTGCTCGCTGCCGCCCTCGTCGGTGCCGTCCTCAGCGCGCCGCATCGCAGTGAGGCGCGGCGCGAGCGACTGGGGCACTCGGGCCTGGCCGACGCCATCTTCCGTTCGGGCCTTCCGCCGAGCACGGCGGTCGGTGCGCGCTTCGCCCTCGACGCCGGCCGCGGACGGGACCGAGGATCCTCCCGGTGGGTCCTCGTCGGGGCCATCACTGCGCTGCTGGTGGTCACCGCCACGTTGACGTTCGGGCACAGTCTGCAAGCTCTTGTTGGGCAGCCCAGCCTCTACGGCTGGAATTGGGACTACGCCGTGCAGAGCAGCGACGGCTATGGCCCCGTTCCCCAATCCACGGTGCAGAGCGTCGCCCGCCACGATCCCGGGGTGGTCGAGTCCGGGGTCACGTTCGCCACCCTCCAACTCGACGGCCTGGAGGTGCCGACCCTCTTGGCGTCAGGGGGGGCAGCCGTAGCACCGCCACTCCTCGCGGGACACGGCCTCTCGGGAAAGAACCAGATCGTGCTGGGCGCGTCCACGATGGCGCAGATCCACAAGCGACTGGGCGATATCGTCGCCATGCGCTACACGCCCAACCTGCCGCGCCAGGCAATCCCGCTGAAGATCGTGGGTGTGGCCACCATGCCGGCCATCGGCATCGCCGAAGGGCTGCACTCCTCCATGGGCGTCGGTGCGGTGGTGCCCGTCGACAGCAGCAGTTTCGTCGAGCAACAGCTGGGCCCGCAGAGCTACACAGGGTGCGTCGGGCCCAACATGGTCCTCCTGCGGGGGACCGGCACGGCGGGACCCGCCTCTGCACACCTGGCCGCCCAACGCCTGGCCACAGCGGCGTCGCGCGTGCTGGCCAAGGAGCCGGCCGACGGCTCCTGCGGCGGGTACCAGGCATCTGTGCTCGGGGTGCAGCGGCCCGCCCAGATTGTCAACTACCGCTCCATGGGCCTGACCCCACTCCTGCTCGCCATCGCGTTGGCGGCGGGCGCGGTCATCGCCCTTGGCCTCACGCTTGTCGCCTCGGTACGCCGGCGACGGCCCGAGCTCGCCATCTTGAAGGCGATCGGGTTCACGCCGAAGCAGCTCCAGTGGAGCGTGCTGTGGCAGGCAGGCATTGTCGCAGTCGTCGGGATCGTCGTCGGAGTGCCCCTCGGCGCGGCACTCGGACGATGGCTTTGGACGCTCTTCGCCGAAGAGATCGGCGCCGTCCCGCTGCCCGTCGTGCCTGTCTTCTCTGTCGTGATCGCGTGTCTCACGGCGCTGGCGCTCGCGATCGCACTGAGCGCCGTCCCGGGTCGGATCGCCGCGCGCACACCTGCCGCCACCGCACTGACCCCGGAGTAGCTCGGGGCGCACGAACCGAAGGGACGGAGAGAGGTCCCTCGCAGCATCGGCTGCTCCCGGATCGGCTCGCCGCAATATGCTCGCCCGTCGTGGAACTGACCCCCGTCGAAGCGCGCGTGATCGGCAGCCTGGCGGAGAAGCAGCTGACGACGCCCCAGCAGTACCCACTGACACTCAATGCGTTGGTCATTGC
>DATAYX010000431.1:0-3172 GCA_036272355.1 Acidimicrobiales bacterium | reverse complement strand
CACCTCGTTCTGGCGGTTCTCCGCCCGCCCCCGTCCCGTCATGAGCTGCAGATAGTCGACGACCACGAGCCCCAGGTCACCGGCGGACTTCTTCAAACGACGTGCCCGGGCCCGGATGTCCATCACCGTCACGGCCGGGTTGTCGTCGATGTAGATCGGCGCGTTCGACAGCCGGGTCACGGCCGTCCCGATCTTGGCCCAGTCCTGGGCGCGGATGCGGCCGTTCTGCAGGTTCTGCCCGTTCACCTCGGCCTCCGACGCCAGCAACCGCTGCGTCAGTTCGAGGTGGCCCATCTCAAGCGAGAACAGCAGCGCGGGCCGCTGCACGACCATGCCGACATGCGCCAGGATGCCTAGCGCAAAGGACGTCTTGCCCATCCCGGGACGGGCCCCGACGATGTTCAACGTCGACGGCTGCAGACCCAGCAGCAGTCGGTCGAGGTCGTGATACCCCGTCGGGACGCCGGTGATTTCGGAGCCCCGTTGCCCGAGCTCCTCGATGCGGTCCAAGCCCTGCAACAACAAGTCGTGCAGGTGGTACATCGAGTCGGCGCCGCGCCGCTCGGCCACGTCGAAGACCATTTGCTCCGCGGAGTCGACTGCCGCCTTGACGTCCTCGGGCACCGAGTACCCGATGTCGGCGATCTCCCCGGCCACACCGATCAGCTTCCGGAGCAGCGAGTGCTCCTCGACGATCTCCGCGTAGTGCCGAGCGTTGGCGATCGACGGCGTGTTCGCCTGCAGGGAAATGAAGATCGACGGATCCCCGACCTGCGCCAAGACGCCGGACCGCTTGAGCTCGTCGGTCACCGTGACGGCGTCGATCGCTTCGCCCCGCTCCAGCAATATCGCGATCGCCCCGAAGATGTGCCCGTGCGCCGGCTTGTAGAAGTCGCCCGCCACGCACCGCTCGATCCCGGCTATCGCGGCGTCGTTGGACAGCAGCATCGCCCCGAGCAAGGACTCCTCCGCCTCGATGTCGTGGGGCGGCACCCGCGCCCCACCAGCGGGAGCGGCGCGCAGCGGCTGGGGGCGGATGTCGTCGAAGGCTTGAACCACGGCTTCCCTACTCTGACGGTCCGGTGCTGGGGACAGTAAGTCCCGAATTCATGTGGATAAACCGTGAACGAACGGTCGGAGGCTGTGGAACGCCGGGTCGCGCGACAATCCGCGTCAGCTGCACCGCAGCATGATGCCCTGAGGTCGCTACAAGGGGTGTGGATATCCCCTGTTGCCAGGCCTTAAGACTCTATTTGGCGGCCGTGACCTCGACCGTGACGATTGTCGAGACGTCCCGGAACAAATCCACGGTCACCTCGAAACTGCCGGTCTCTTTGATGTGGTCCGGCAGCACCACGTACTTGCGGTCCACCTCGACCCCCTTGGCCGATTTGATCGCGTCGACGACGTCCGCCGGCCCGATCGAGCCGAAGAGGCGGCCACCCGAAGCGGCGCGCGCGCTGATCGGGATCACAGCACCCGCCAGCAGGCTCGCCTGCGCCTCGGCGGCGCCGCGGTCCTGCGCCTCACGCGTGTCACGGCCCCGCCGCATCTGCTCGGCCTGTCCCTCGATCCCATCGCTCGCCACGATGGCCCGTCCCTCGGGCAACAGGAAGTTGCGGGCGAAGCCACCCGCCACCTTCACGATGTCGCCACGCCGACCGACACCCGCGACGTCGTCTCGCAGGAGGACCTTCATGCTTCGCCACCCCCAACGCTCGCGTCAGCCTCGTCACTGGTCTCGGCCTCGGCCTCGGCCTCAGCACCAGCGCCAGCGCCGTCCTCGACCTCAACGCCCTCCGCCAGCTCGGTCTCGGCGTCACCGAGGCTGTCGGTCTCGGCGGTCACCTCCGCCGAGACGGGAGGAGGAGCCGGTGGTGGCGTGTCGCTCAACGGCCGTTCGCGGTCGCCCCGCCGACCACCCGGACGCTCGGTGACCGTCCGCTGCGTGTATGGCAGCAGCACCAACTCGCGTGCCGTCTTGATCGCCTGCGCCAACGCACGCTGGTGTTGCGCGCAGTTCCCCGTCACCCGCCGCGACCGGATCTTGCCCCGGTCGCTCATGTACTTGCGGAGCATGGGAACGTCCTTGTAGTCGACCCAGGTCACCTGGTCCCGGCACAGCGCACAGGGCTTCTTCTTGACCCTGCGGCCGAGATCCTTGGGCGCCCGTCGGGCCGACCCACCGCGTTGGTTGTTCCGTGCCATCAGAAGGGCTCCTCGTCGAATCCGTACCCGGCGCCACCTTCGGCTGCAGGCTGGGCTTGGGGCTGAGGCTGGGGCGCACCGCCGCCGCCACCCCCACCACCAGCGCCGCCGCCACCACCACGGGAGCCCCCACGTCCTCCGTCGCCGCCGCCACGCCGTTCGTTCTTCGTGATCTGAGCGGTCGCCCACCGCAGCGACGGCCCGATCTCGTCAGCGACAACCTCGACCTTCGAACGGCGATCGCCTTCCTGGGTCTCCCAGCTGCGCTGCTCGAGTCGGCCGGCCACCATGACCCGGGCGCCCCGGGTGATCGTCTCGCTCACATTCTCGGCCATCTCCCGCCAGCACACGACGTCGAAAAAGGACGTCGCCTCCTCCCACTCCTGGGTCTGCCGGTTCTGCCACCGCCGGTTCACCGCCAGCCCGAACGTCACGTTGGCCTGGCCGGTGTTCGTGAACCGCAGCTCGGGGTCACGGGTCACGTTGCCCACGAGCGTCACGCTGTTGTCACTCGCCATCTCTGCTCCTCTTGTCTTTCAGTTCGTTCGCTCGTCAGCTCGCGGCCGACGCCGTTTCGCCACCGCCCGCACCTGCGCCCGCACCGGTCTTGTCCGGCATGCGCACCACCTTGTGGCGCACGACCGTGTCGGCCAGGCCGAGCATGCGGTCGAGGGCGGCCACGGTCTCGGGCTCGCCGGTGAATTCGACCACGACGTAGTAACCCTCGCGCTTGTGGTTGACCTCGTAGGCGAAGGAGCGCTTGCCCCAGCGATCGATCGCACCGGGGTTCCCCCCGTTTGAGCGGATTACCTCGAGGGCGCGGTCGAGCTCGCCCTGGATCACGCTGGCGTCCGTAGTGGCCTCGAAGATGGCCATGACTTCGTAAGGCCGCATATGCGGCGTACCTCCCTCTGGACCGGGTGTCCCGGGCCCCTGGCGGTCAGGAGCAGGGTGTGTTGCGGCG
>DATAYX010000430.1:0-3942 GCA_036272355.1 Acidimicrobiales bacterium | reverse complement strand
GCCACCTCGATGGTGCCGCGGTCGAGCAGGCGCTGCGCGCCCTCGGGCTCGAGCAGGTCGTAGAGCGCGTCGTAGAGAGGGCGCAGGTACGGGTCGACCTTGGCCATGAGGTCGCCGGGGAGGAAGCCGAGGCGCTCCCCTGCCTCGACCGCCGGCCGGGTGAGGATGATGCGTGACACCTGGCGCGACTGGAGGGCGTGCACCGCCTGGGCGACGGCGAGGTACGACTTGCCGGTGCCGGCCGGCCCGATGCCGAAGGTGATGACGTTCTGGGAGATCGCGTCGACGTAGCGTTTCTGCCCGGCCGTGTTGGGGCGCACCGTCTTGCCGCCGGCGGCGCGGACGACCTCCGAGCGCAGGACCTCGCTCGGCCGGATGTCCTCGCGCACCATGTCGATCATGCGGGCCAGGGTGGACGAATCGATGTCCCGGCCCGACTGCACCATCAAGATGAGCTCCTCGAAGAGGCGCACCACGATGTCGGGCGCCGGCCCGTCCACCGAGATCCGGTTGCCCTGGACGACGAGCTGCTCCTCGGGGAAGGCCTCCTCGATCTGGCGCAGGTGCTCGTCACGGGTCCCCAAGAGGCCGGCCATGAGGTGGTTGCCGGGGACGAAGCACTCGGCACGCAGGGTCGTGGTCACGTGGTGGTCATTCCTTGATGAAGTGTCCCTTCAGGGGCTCGCCGCCGAGGACGTGGAGGTGCAGGTGCGGCACCGAGTTCATGGCGTCGGGACCGATGTTGAAGACGAGGCGGTAGCCGCGGTCGGGGGTGGCCACGCCGGCCGCGTCGGCGACCGCGCGCGCCGTCATGAGCATGTCGGCCAGCACCGGGCCGTCCTCGGCGGCGACGACGGACGCGTCGTCGATGTGCCGGCGCGGCACCACCAGCACGTGCAGGGGGGCGGCCGGGTTGATGTCCTTGAATGCGACCGTCGTCTCGGTCTCGTGGACGGTGTCCGAGGGCACCTCGCCGGCAACGATCCTGCAGAAGAGGCAGTCGCTCATGCGGCGGCGATGCGCTCCCTCTGCCCTGGCCCGATCACTCGCGCGAACATACCGGGCGCCGGGTCGCCACCGTGACCACGTGGCCCGATCAGGGCCGGTCCTCCGGCTCGTCCGCGGCCGCCACCGTGCCCGTGCGCAGCGACGCCAACAATGCGCCGGCGGTGACCGCCGCCGTCTCGGCCCGCAGGACGCTCAGGCCGAAGCCGACCGTGGGCAGTCCCGAGGCCAGCTCGTCGGTGCTCCATCCGCCCTCGGGCCCGACCGCCACGACGTGCTGGCGCAAGCTCGGCCGGTCGCCGCTGAGCTGGGCGAGCACAACCTCACCCTCGCCGCCCAGGCCCGCCAGGTCGGCGAAGCGCACGGTGTCGGGGATGTCGGGCAGCCAGACGCGCCGGCACTGGGCCGCCGCCTCGCGCGCCACGCGCCGCAACTTCTCGACCGTGGTCTTTCCGCGCACCCCGCTCCAGCGGACCACGCTCCGCTCGCTCACCAACGGCACGATGCGGTCGATGCCGAGCTCGGTCAGCTTCTGGACGACCCATTCGGGGCGTTCGCCCTTGACCGGAGCGAACGCGACGGTCAGCGCCGGCGCCGCCGGTCGCTCCGACTGGACCGTCCCGTCGCCCCCCACCCCGGGCGCGTCGCTCACGAGCTCGAGTGCGGCATCGTCCCGCCACGTCGTGCGCGTCCAGCGCCCGCGACCGTCGGACGCGATGACCTCTTCGCCCGCACGCAGGCGGAGCACCCGGCCGAGATGGTGCGCGTCGTCGTCGGCCAGCACGGGGGCCTCCGGGTCGTCGACGAACACTTGCGCCGACGCGGCGGCCCGCACGGTGATCGCGGCGTACGCCGGACCGGCGGGACCGTCAGCCAAAAGCGGACCGCAGGCGCGAGAACACGCCCTCGCCGCCGGCCGTGCCGGGAGCGGCGACCTCCTCACCACGCAACGCGGCGTACCGGCGCAGGAGCTCGTCCTGTTCCGGCGTCAGCTCCGTGGGCGTCGCGACCAGCACGTGGACCAGAAGGTCCCCGCGGCCGCGGCCGCGCAGGTGCGGCACGCCCAGGCCGCGGATGCGCTGGACGTGCCCGTGCTGGGTGCCCGGCGCCACCACCAGGCGCTGGGGGCCGTCGAGCGACTCGATCTGCGTCTCGACGCCCAGCCCGGCCTGCGCCAGTCCCACGGTCAACGTCGTGTGCAGGTTGTCGCCCTCGCGCTCGAAGCGCGGGTCGGGCCGCACCGCGAGATGCACGAAGAGCGACCCGTTCGGCGCGCCGCGCTGTCCCGCCGCGCCGCGCTCGGCCAGGCGCAGCGTCGACCCGTGCTCGACGCCCGCGGGCACCTCGACGGTGAACGTGTTCTCCTCCATCCGCCGGCCCTCGCCGCGGCAGTCGGGGCACGGGTGCGGGATCATGTCGCCGGTGCCCGCACACCGCGAGCAGGCCACGCTCGTGACCACCTGGCCCAGCAGGGACTGGCGCACGCGCCGCAGTTCGCCGGTGCCCTGGCAGTCGGTGCACGTCTCGGGCTCGGTGTCGGGCGCCGTCCCCCGCCCCGCGCACGTGGTGCACCTCGACGGCAGGCGGACCGCGATCTCCTTCTGCGAGCCGAACACGGCTTCCGCGAACTCCAGGTCGAGCCGGACCTCGGCGTCCGCGCCCGGGACCGGGCCGCGCCGCCGGTTCGGTTGCCCCGACATCTGGCCGAAGAAGGCGTCGAAGATGTCGCCGAGGCCGCCCTCGAAGTTGAAGCCGCCCATGCCGCCGGCCTGTGCCCCGAAGACGCCCTCGGGCCCGTAGCGGTCGTACTGCGCCCGGCGCTCCGGATCGCGCAGCACCTCGTATGCGACCGTGACCTGCTTGAAGCGCGCCTCGGCCTCGGGGTCACCGTGGTTGGTGTCCGGGTGCAGCTCGCGGGCGCGCGCCCGGTAGGCGCGCTTGATCTCCTCGTCGCTGGCGTCGGGCGCGACACCGAGCAACTCGTAGAGGTCGCCCAGCCCGTCAGTGACGGCCATCGTGTCCTCCCGCCAGGCGCTCGCCCAGCCGCTCGCCCACCACGTGGGCCGCCGCCATGGTCCGCGGGTAGTCCATACGCGTCGGGCCGAGCAGACCCACCGCGCCGAAGTCCTGGCCGTCGACCGTCACCGGCGCGACGACGACTGCGCACGAGGACAGGGGCTCGTAGCCGTGCTCGGTGCCGATGGCCACCGAGAGCCCGCTGTCGAGGACGTCGCGCAGGAGCGACACCACCACGAGCTGCTGCTCGAGGATGCTCAGCACGGAGCGGACCGTCTCGACCGCCTCGAACGACTCGGCGAGGCGGGCGGGGCCGCCCACGAACACCTGGTCGGACTCGATCTCGCCGCCCATGGAGTCGAGGGCGCGCAGCGCGCTGACGACGAGACCGTCGACCGTCCTCGTGCCGCTCGGGGGCGCCGACCAGGGGCCCGCCATCGTCCGGCCCACGAGATGGGCGGAGAGGAAGGCGCCGGTGGCGGTCAGCACGTCTTCGGAGACCTCGCCGTCGAGGTCGATCGTGCGCTTCTCGACGGCGCCGTCGGAGAGCACCACGACGAGCAGCGCGTGGAGCGGCGAGAGCCCCACCAGCTGGACCGAACGGATGGTGGAGGTCTCGTGCGAGGGGCCCACGACCACGGCCGCGTACGACGTCAGCTCGGAGAGCAGGCCGGTGGCGCGCTCGAGCACGGTCTCGATCTCGCCGTGCACCTGCTCGAAGAACTGCGACACCTGGCGCCGCTGGACCGGCCCGAGGACGCCGGGCGCCGTCAGATGGTCGACGAAGAAGCGGTAGCCCTTGTCGGTCGGGATGCGGCCGGCGCTCGTGTGGGGCTGGACGAGATAGCCCTCCCGCTCCAGGGCCACCATCTCGGAGCGGACCGTGGCCGACGAGACCTGCACCCCCGGTGAATCGGCGAC
>DATAYX010000429.1:0-2008 GCA_036272355.1 Acidimicrobiales bacterium | reverse complement strand
GGTCAGGGAGCGGACGAGCGGGCCGAAGTGGGCGCGGGCCTCGGCGACGGGGGCCTCCTTGTAGCCCATGAGCACCGTGTAGAGCGGCCCGGGCAGCGGGCACATCTGCATCGGCAGGACAAGGGCGAGCCCTACACCCTCCGCGGCGAGGTCGTCCGCATGGCCAAGCAGGTCGCCTACGGCGAGGCCTCCCTGCACAACGCCGACGGCGAGCTCGTCAGCCGGGCGACGGGGACCTTTCTCTTGCATCGACCGTCTCTCGAACCAGACTCTTCCGGCTGACCCCGCCTTCCCGCCGGACACCGACCCGGGGGTCTGCCGCGTGTGCTGCGGCCCCGCTCCCGGGCCCGACCGGGTGTGCTTCGCCTGCCGCTTGGTCGCCCGCCGCCTCGGCGCCGTGCTCGCCCCCGTCCTCCCGATGCAGATGTGCCCGCTGCCCGGGCCGCTCTACACGGTGCTCATGGGCTACAAGGAGGCGCCCGTCGCCGAGGCCCGCGCCCGCTTCGGCCCGCTCGTCCGCTCGCTGACCACCTCCTTCCTCCGCGCGCACGCCGCCTGCATCGCCACCCTGGCCGGCGGTCGCCCCCACTTCGTGCTGCCGGTGCCGTCGACGGTGCGCCCGGGCGGTTCGCCGATCGCCCGCGTCCCCGGGCTGGCCACCGACGTCGAGTCGGCACTCCCCGGCGTGCGCTGGACCGGGCTGTTGTGCCGGACCAGCGAGCCCGTCGGTCACATGCACCCCTCGGCCCGCGCCTTCGCGGTGCCGCCGACGCTCCGTTGCCGCGTCACCGACAAGCGTCTCCTCCTGCTCGACGACACCTACGTGAGTGGGGCCCGTTCGCAGAGCGCGGCGGCGGCCCTGCGCCGAGCCGGAGCCTCCTCGGTCGTCGTCGTCGCCCTCGGCCGCGTGCTGCGGCCGGACCGGGTGCCGGCCCACGCCGCCTTTCTGAGCCGACGCCGCCTCACTGACGCCGACTCCCTCCTCGCATCCTCGAGCTGGCCGTGCGCGCGGTGTGTTCAGACGGCGGCGGGCACCGAATAGTGGACGCCGGTCAGCGCTTCGGATGCTTCCCACAGCTGCGCCGCCCGCTTCGGATCCCGTGCCCGCCGCGACGGGCGAGCCACGCGGGGCGGCCCGAACATCCCGAAGGCGCCCCCCGGCCCGATGTACTGGCCGTTGTGCACGTGCGACGATGTCGCCGCGCACAGCGTGGGCAACGCGCCGCCCGCAGCCGACTGCCCGAGGTTCGCGCCCACGACCCGGCTCAGGCGGCGCCGCACGCGGTTCTTGCTCATGGCGGCACCGCTGCCGGCAAGGTTGCTGCGCGTCCAGCCGGGGTGCGCCGCCAGCGCCATGGTGCGGAAACCACCGGCCTCGAGACGCCGGCTCAATTCGGCGACGAAGAGAAGATTGGCCAGCTTCGTCGTGCTGTATTGGATCCACGAGTTGCGGGCCGTGGTCGTCGCGACATCGTCGGGACGGATGCGGCCGATGCGGTGCATATGGGAGCTGACGGTGACGATGCGGGATCGTTCGGTCGTGACCAGCCGGTCCAGAAGCAGTCCGGTGAGCGCGAAGTGCCCCATGTGGTTGGTCGCCATCTGCAGCTCGACGCCGTCCGCACTCTGGCGGTAGGGGGTGCCCATGACCCCCGCGTTGTTGACGAGGAGGTCGAGGCGCGCGTGCTGTTCCACCACCCGATCGGCTGCGGCCCGCACCGAGTCGAGGGCGGAGAGGTCGAGCTCGAGCACCTCGAGCGAGCTCCGCTCGAGCTGGCTCTCGAGCTTGTCGCGGGCCCGAGCGGCCTTCTCCCTGTCGCGGCAGGCCATGATCACGTGCGCGCCGTGGTCGGCGAGGACGCGTGTCGTCTCGTAGCCGATGCCGCTGTTCGCACCGGTCACGAGCGCCACCCGGCCGGTGAGGTCGCCGACGTCGGCCGCGCTCCACGTGGCGCTGTTCGTGACCTCGCTCCCAGGGATCCGTTGCATGCCCCGATCATGCCCCGCG
>DATAYX010000428.1:0-9023 GCA_036272355.1 Acidimicrobiales bacterium | reverse complement strand
CGCCGAGGGCGACGCCGACCGGCTCCGGCTCGAGTGGCGCGAATGCCAGCGCCGCGTCGATGCGCTCGACCCGGGCTCCTCGCCCTCGTCGCGCACCGAGACCCTCTACGGCCAGCTCAGCCGGCGGGTGCTCGTCGGCGCATCGCACGACCGCACCACCACCGACGCCTGATCCGCCTCGTCGACCGGGTCACGCCCCCGCTTCGTACGCCCGCACCACGTCCTCGAGGCGCGCCACCCGGCTGCCCTTCACCAGCACCGCATCGCCGGGTCCCGTGCCTCGCAACAGCGCCACCGCGGCGTCGACGCCGTCGACCCGGGCGGCGCCGTAGAGATCGGTCTCGTAGCCGACGACCTCGATCCCGAGCTCCTCCGC
Organism: Acidimicrobiales bacterium; assembly: GCA_036272355.1. Lineage (GTDB taxonomy): Bacteria > Actinomycetota > Acidimicrobiia > Acidimicrobiales > RAAP-2 > Bog-473. Next base: position 8,647 of record DATAYX010000428.1, on the reverse strand, counting down.
CAACGCGGCCAGGCGCCGGTGTTCACGGTCGGTCGCCGCGCCCAGCTCGGCCATGAGCCCGACGAGCGCCACCCGCCGGTCCGCCGCCAGTGAGGCGAGCGACCGCAACGCGGCCTCCGTCGACGCCGGATTCGCGTTGTAGCAGTCGACGATGAGTGCCGGTCCACCACTCCCGCCGTTTCCGGCGCGGCGCACCTCCATGCGCAGGGCGGACGCCTTTACCGAGCCCAGCGCCTCCACCACGGCGTCGAAGCCCGCGCCGCACCACAGCGCGGCGGCGGCCGCTGCCAGCGCGTTCGACACCTGCTGCGCGCCCGCCAGCGACAGGCGCACGTCGCCTTCGCCCCAAGGCGTGACCAGTCGGAACCGCGGCGCCAATGCGTCGTCAAGGGTCACGTCCTCGGCGCGCACCTCCGCCTCGGCGACACCGGCCACCGAATAGCCCAGGACCGGGGCACCGCACTGCGAGCCCATCGCCGCCACCCGCGGGTCGTCGAAGTTGAGCACCGCCACCCCCGAGCCCGGCAGCGCGGCCACCAGCTCGCTCTTCGCCCGCGCCACCCCGTCGAGGTCCCCGAGATACTCGACGTGCGCCATGGCCACGCTGGTGACGATCCCCACGTCGGGACGCGCCACCTCCGCCAGCTGCGCGATGTGGCCGAACCCCCGTGCCCCCATCTCGAGCACGACCCAGCGCACGTCGTCGGCGGCGTTGAGCAACGTCAGCGGAAGCCCGAGCTCGTTGTTGTAGGAGCGCTCGCTCGCCGCGGTCGGGAACGCCACCGCCAGGCAGGCTCGCACCAGATCCTTGGTCGTCGTCTTCCCGACCGAGCCCGTGATGCCGACCACCCCGCCGCCGAGGTCACCGATCCGGTCCCGCGCCATCCGCCCCAGCTCCAACAGCGCGCTCGCCGTGTCCTCCACCGCAACCGCCGTCGCGCCGACCTCCGCGACCGCCGTCGCCGTCAGATAGGCCGGCGATCCTGCGTCCACCGCCGCGCCGATGAACGAGTGCCCGTCGCGCTCCGCCACGATCGGCACGAACAATTGCCCCGGGACCAACGACCGCGAGTCGATCGACGCGCCGTCCACCGTGACGTCGGGGCCGATGAGCGTGCCGCCGAGACGGTCCGCGAGCTCAGATGTCGAGAAGCGCACGCAATCGTCCTCGGCGGGCGATTGTATAGCCTCGGTCGATGCCCGAACCCGGCCACGGCCACGGCCAACTGGTGGTCGTCTACGGGGGCCCGTCCGCCGAGCACGAGGTGTCGTGCGTCTCGGCGCGCCGAATCGTGCAAACGGCGTTGGACGGCGGCTGGGATGTCACCCCGATCGGCCTCACCCACGACAGGCAATGGGTCGACGCGCGCGCCGTCCTCGTCGACCTCGCGGCCGGCGACACGGATCCCGAACTCACCTCCCCCGACGACCTCCTCCGCGATTACCCCGACACCGGTCTCGACGGCCTGGCCGCCGGCCTCCCCCGCCCGGCCACCGACACCGTCGTCTTCCCCGTCCTGCACGGTCCCTTCGGCGAGGACGGGATCATCCAGGGGCACCTCGAGGCACTCGGCGTCCCCTATGTCGGCGCGGGCGTGCTGTCCTCGGCCATCTCCATGGACAAGGGCATCGCCAAGTCGGTCCTCCACGACCACGGCCTCCCGGTCGCCGCCTGGCGCGTCGCCGATCGCCACAGCTGGACCCGCGACCTTCTCGACGAGGCCGTCGCCGCCCTCGGTCTCCCGCTCTTCGTCAAGCCCGCCAACCTCGGCTCCTCCATCGGCGTCGTCAAGGCCGCCGACGCGGCCGCCATCGGCGATGCCGTCGCCGCCGCATTCGAGTTCGACGACCACGTCGTCATCGAGGAGTTCGTCCGCGGCCGGGAGCTCGAGCTCGGCGCCCTCGGGAACGAGGACGTCCGCGTCACCAGGGCGGGCGAGATCCTCGCCAGCCGCGACTTCTACGACTACGACGACAAGTACGTCCTGGGCACCGCAGAGACGGTCGCGCCCACCGACCTCACCCCCACCCAGCTCGCCCACGCGCAGCGCGTCGCCACCGCGGCCTACCGCGCCCTGCGCGTCGAGGGCCTGGCCCGGGTCGACCTCTTCCTCCGGCCCGACGACGAGATCGTGGTCAACGAGGTCAACACCATGCCGGGCTTCACCCCCATCTCGATGTTCCCCATGCTCTGGGAAGCCGAAGGCCTCTCGTTCGCCGCCGTCCTCGAGGAGCTCGTCGGGCTCGCCCGCGCCCGCCATGCCCGTCGCAGGGCCCTCCGCACCCACCGGGTGCAGTGACGGGACCCTGCATCGCCCGTGCAGAAAAATCGCGTCGAACGGGCTACACGCCGGCGTTCGACGCGGGCATCATGTGGACCGACGCAGCGCGAGGCCGAGTGCGCACGATTCCGGGGAGCGGTGACGGGCGCGGGAAGGTGACGCAGGGATAAGGGACCTCGCAGCGGGCGGGATCGAAGCGTGCACGGGTTCTCAGTCGCCTCGCACGAGCACATCCGCCACGGCACCGGCGCACGCTCGGCAACGGCAACCAACAACCAAGGGGGTTTCGGACATGGACAGGGTGAGCCGGCGGGACTTCCTCCGCGCCGGGGCCGCCGGCGCGGCGGGAGCGGTCGCCCTCGGGGCCGGCGGCCTCGAACTGCCCGACGACCTCGCGGCCGGCGCCGCGTCCACGAAGCCACCGTCGCGGCACGCCCTGCGTCAGTTGCAGCGCCAGCTGAAGGGTCGGCTGCTGCTGCCCGGCGATCCCGGCTACCTCCAGGCGAGTACGCCGGCCAACGGGCGCTACCGCTCCGTCCGTCCCGTCGCGGTGGCGGAGTGCGCCGACGAGGCGGACGTGGTGACCTGCGTGAACTGGGTCCGGCGCAACGGCGTCATGCCCGTCGCCCGCGGCGGGGGACACAGCTACGCCGGGTACTCCACCACGACCGGCCTCATGATCAGCATGAAGGCGATCAACGACGTCAAGGTCGACACGCAGAACGCGACCGTCAGCTGCGGCGGGGCGGCGCTGAACAAGAACTTCTACGACGTGGCCGTCAACGGCCCGCTCTTCCTGCCCGGCGGCACGTGTTTCGGCGTGGGCGTGGGCGGCCTCGCCCTGGGCGGGGGCATCGGCTACCAGACGCACTGGGCCGGGCTCACGTGCGACCACATGCTCTCGTCGCGCATCGTCACGGCCTCGGGCGACGTGCTCCAGCTCAGCCCGACCGAGAACGCCGACCTCTTCTGGGCCTGCCGCGGCGGGGCCGGCGGGAGCTTCGGGATCAACACCGCCTTCGAGTTCTCCTTGGTGGAGAAGCCCGAGACGGTGTCGTGGTACCGCTTCGACTGGAGGGGCGCCGAAGCGGCGGAGGCGGTGCTGTACACCTTCAACAACCTGATCGCCAAGGCGCCCGCCGCGCTCAACGCGGTCGCCGCGGCCACGGCCGTCAAGGAGGAGGGCGCCGAGGGCCCGCGTGACGCGATCGAGGTCTTCTCCCGCGGGCAGTACATCGGCCCGCTCGATGAGTTGAAGGATCTCGTGCAACCGCTGATCGACGCCGCGGGCACGCCCCTCAAGTCCGAGCTGCGCCCGATCGGCTTCTGGGAGGTCGTCAAGATCATCTCCACGATCGAACCCCCCTCGCACGGCTTCGGGGACATCTCGCGGTACGCCGTCGACCCGCTCCCCCGGAGCGCGGTGACCGAACTCGTGGACCTCGTGTCACTGTCCCCCAGCCGCGACAATGACAACAATGGGTCCATCTGGTCGCTCGGGTGGGTCGGCGGCAGCGTGGTGGACAAGTACGCGCGGACGGACATGGCGTACGTGCACCGCGGCGTGTCGACGCTGATGCGCCCGACGACGGTATGGGACGACGACGCCGACCCCTCGGTCGGCCGGGACCTCAACGATTGGACGAACGCTGTGATCGATGTCTTGAACCCCTACACGCCGAACGAGAGCTACCAGAACTTCCCCAACCGGATGATCTCGGACTGGCAGCAGGCGTACTACGCGGAGAACTTTCCACGGCTCGTGGAGGTCAAGACGAAATACGACCCGGGCAACCTGTTCCAGAACGCCCAGAGCATCCCGGTGGCGGCGTCGTGAGCCCCAGGCCGATCTCCCGCCGCCAGCTGCTCGGCTACGGCCTCGGCGCCGCGGCCGTCGGCGCGGTGTCCGGCGCCGTACCGGCCGGTGCGGCCACGACGAGTCGCACCCGGCGTCCCCCGGCGTCCCAGCTCGAGCTCCCGCAGCCCTTCCCGCAGAAGAGCCAGGGCGGCGTCCTGGCGGTCCAGCTCGAGGCCAAGCGCGCCACGGTCGACATGGGCGCGCCCAAGATGGTGGACACCTACACCTTCAACGGCGTCGTGCCCGGCTACACCTGGGACCTCAACGCCGGCGACCAGCTCCAGGTGGACCTCGTCAACCACCTGGCTCCGGTGGCGCCCCACCACATGATCATGGACCGCCCGCACGAGTGGACCAACACCAACCTGCACACGCACGGGCTCCACGTCTCGCCGTCGGACAACAGCGACAACGTGTTCCTCGACATCGCGCCCGGCGACACGCAGCACTACCAGATCGACATCCCGGCCGACCACACGGGCGGCACGATGTGGTACCACCCGCACCGCCACGGGGCCGTGACCCAGCAGCTGCGCGCCGGCATGGCCGGCATGTTGATCGTGCGCGGCGACATCGACAAGGTGCCCGAGGTCGCGGCGGCCAAGGAACAGGTGCTGGTGTTGCAGTCGATCGAGCTCGGGAACGACTACCAGCTCCTCGATCCGATCCCCGACCCCTCCAAGACCGAGGCGTTCTTCCCCCGGACCACGGTCCTCTACACCGTCAACGGCACCCTGACGCCGAAGGTCACCATGTACCCCGGTGAGGTGCAGCGGTGGCGGCTGCTCAACGCGGCCGAGGGGAAGTACATGTCACTGCGTCTCGAGAAGCACCCGTGGAACACCATCGCCTACGACGGCCTGACGCTCGGCGCGCCCGAGGTCGTCGAGGACCTCTTGCTGTCGGCGGGCAACCGCTGCGACGTCCTGGTCAAGGCCGGACAGCCCGGGACGTACAACCTGGTCCTCACGCCGGGGTCGAGCCAGAAGCCGAACATCCCGGGCATGCCGCCGCACGCCTCCGCGCAGGACGCCGTCCACGCGCCGATCCCGGCCCGGATGAGCCCGTCCGCCATGCGGGCCATGATCCCGACGAACAGCGTGCCCGACATGCTCGTGCTCAAGGGCGAGCTCGATGTGCGCACCATCCTCACAGTCGAAGTCAAGGGCAGCGGCCCCGAGATGGGGCTCCCGACCGGCCTCCCCGCCTTCAACCCGCCGATACCGGCCATCTCCCGCAAGCGCGAGTTCGCCTTCACCGTGCAGCGCGACGCCAGCAACGAGTTCATCTCGTTCGGTGTCGACGGGATCCCCTTCGACCCCAACCGCACGCCGTACCAGGTGCCGCTCGGCACGGCCGAGGAATGGACCCTCGTCAACGCGCACGACGCCAAGCTGATGGACCACGCCCACGTCTTCCACATCCACGTCAACCCGTTCAAGCTGATCAAGGTCAACGGGCGCACCGTGAGCGGCCCCATGTGGCGCGACACCTACGTCCTGACCGGGAAGACGGGCGATTCGCTCACCTTCCAGATCGACTTCACCGACTTCAAGGGCAAGTTCGTCGAGCACTGCCACGTCCTGGGCCACGAGGACCTGGGGATGATGCAGTCCATCGAGGTGACCTGACCGGGCCCTCCGCCTCCGGCCCGCCCCGCCCGCTCCGCCGGACTCCCTGCCCGGGGCCCCGGGTCCCGGCCGCCGGAACCGCTGGGCGCCGACCGACTCGGTCGGCCACCATATGCGCAGGCCCCGAGGGGAGCGTCCGAGCACCCCTTCTGTACCCTGCGGAGTGTGGTGATGACGTTCGAGGGCTTCGAGACCGACACCTGGGAAGCCCTCCCCGGCGCCCGCCGCCTCACCGTGGCCCAGCGCGAGGCGATCGAGTCGGACGATCCGCTCCTCTGCGTCGTCGCCGGCGCCGGCGCCGGCAAGACCCGGGTCCTGACCCTCCGTGTCGCCCGCCGGGTCCGTGAGGGCACGATCGAGGCCGACCGCACCCTCGTCACGACGTTCAGCCGCAAGGCGGCGGAGGAACTGCGCACGCGCCTGTGGTCCCTCGGCGTCGCCGGCGTGAAGGCCGGCACCTTCCACCGCACCGCCCTCGGCCTCCTGCGCGAGCACCGCGAGCTGCGCAACCGGCCCGCGCCCCAGCTGATGACCGATCGCCGCCGCCTGCTCGCCGACGTCACGAACGGCGATGCGCGCCGCACCCGCGCCCTCGACAGCGAGATCGGCTGGGCCAAGGCGCGCCTCGTCCCGCCCGATCGTTACGAGGACGAGGCCCGCCGGTATCGCCGTCGCAGCGGCCTGCGCCCCGAGCAGGTCGCCGACGCGTACTCCCGCTACGAGGCGGAGCGCGCCAAGCGCCGGCTCCTCGACTTCGACGACCTCATCGTCGCCTGCGCCGACGCGCTCGCCGGCGACGCCGAGTTCGCCGCTTCGATCCGCTGGCGCACGCGCCACCTCTTCGTCGACGAGATGCAGGACGTGAACCCCGCCCAGTTCCGCCTCCTCACGGCGATGCTCGCCGACGAACCCGACCTCTTCGTCGTCGGCGACCCCAACCAGTCCGTCTACGGCTTCAACGGCGCCGACCCCACCCTGCTGGCCCGCCTGCCCGACCTCCTCCGTGGCACGAAGGTCATCCGCCTCGACGAGAACCACCGCTGCACGCCCCAGGTCGTGGCGGTCGCCACCGCCGTGCTCCGGGACGGCGGCTCGTTCTCGGGCGAAGGGGAGGTGGTGCCGCCGAGCACGACCCGTGTCGACGGGCCGGTCCCCCACGTCATCGCGCACGCCACCGACGACGACGAAGCCGTCTGGGCGGCGTCCCAGGCCAAGATGTCGCGCACGCCCGGACGCCGCTGGTCCAGCATCGCCGTGCTGGCCCGCACCAACGCGCAGTTGGCCGCGGTCAAGACGGCGATGGATGCGGCACTCGTGCCGAGCCGTATCGCCGGATCGGACCTGGGGCCGGCGAGCGACCTGCGCGCAGACGCCGATGACTTCCCCGACGGCCGCAACACGGTCGCCGACGACCCGGCGACCCAAGACGCGGTCGTGCTGACGACGTTCCACCGCTCCAAGGGCCTGCAGTGGCCGACGGTCTTCGTCCTCGGACTGAGTGCGGGCCTGATGCCCATCGCGTCGGCCCAGACGGACGCCGCAATCGACGAGGAACGCCGTCTTCTCTACGTGGCGCTCACACGCTCCGAGGACGAGTTGTGGTGCAGCTGGTTCGAGCGCGTCGGTGACGACCTGGCCGCACCGGCCCGCAAGCCGAGCCCATGGCTGGCCCCTATCGAGCGGACGGTGGCCCAGCTCGAAGTGGACGCCGCGCCGACGTCGGCCTCGGAGGTCTCGGCCCGGGTCGCGGAGTTGCGACAGCGCCTGGTGGACGGAACCGAGGACGCTGACGTCACCCGATAAGGTCGGTCAACCCGATCGACCCGAGGTAGGGGTGGCGTTCACATGTCGGATCTTCTGGAGCAGCTGCACAAGGCCGTAGGCGAGAGCCACGTCCTTGTGGGCGCAGCGATCCACACCGACTACACCCACGATGAAACGTTGACGCTCGCTCCCGTGGTGCCGCTCGCTCTGGTGCAGCCCGGCACGACGGACGAGGTCTCCGAGATCCTGCGGGTCGCCACCGAGCACCGCGTGCCCGTCGTCGCCCGCGGCAGCGGGACCGGACTCTCGGGCGCTGCGTTCCCCATCGCCGACGGGATCCTCCTGGCGTTCGACCGGATGAACCGCATCCGGGAGATCGACACGGAGAACCAGGTTGCCGTCGTGGAGCCCGGCGTCACGCTCGAACAGCTGAACGCGGCGCTCCTCCCGCTCGGGTTGACCTATCCGGTGTCGCCGGGTGAGCAGACCTCCTCGCTCGGCGGCAACGTCGGCACGAACGCAGGCGGGATGCGCGCCGTCCGCTATGGCGTCACCCGACAGCACGTCCTCGGCCTCGAGGTCGTGCTGGCCGACGGCCGCGTCCTGCGCACCGGCGGCAAGTTCGTGAAGTGCTCCACCGGCTACGACCTCACGCAGCTCCTGGTCGGCTCCGAGGGCACCCTCGCGGTGACGACCGAGGTGACGGTCAAGGTGCAGCCTCGGCCCACCGACACCACGACCGTGCTGGTCCCCTTCGCGACGCTCGCCGAGGTCACGCATGCGGTGCCGCGCATTGTCGCCAGCGGGGTCAACCCGACCATCCTCGAGTACGCCGACGCCCTGGTGTTGGGCAGCATGACCCGGGCGGCGGGCCTCGACCTCGGCATCCCCGAAGACGTGCAGCAGCGGGCGCTCGCGTATCTCATCGTGGTGCTGGAGGAGTCGTCGGAGCCGCGGCTCGACGAGGACGTGGAACGGCTCGGCACACTGCTCGGCGATCTCGGTGCGATCGACGTCTATGTCCTGCCGCCCCAGGCGGGCGCCTCGTTGATCACGGCGCGAGAACGGCTGTTCTTCGTGAGCAAGGCGGCGGGCTGCGACGACATCATCGA
>DATAYX010000427.1:0-2661 GCA_036272355.1 Acidimicrobiales bacterium | reverse complement strand
TCGTCCTGGACCATGGCGAGGGCGAGGTCGATGCCGGCGGTGACACCGGCGCTCGACCAGATCTTGCCGTCGCGGATGTAGATCGGGTCGGGGTCGACGGTGAGGTCCGGATGGGCGTCGCGCAGCTCTTGTGCCCGGGCCCAATGCGTCGTCACCCGTCGCCCGCCGAGCAGTCCGGCCGCGGCGCCGAGGAAGGTGCCCGAGCACACCGTGGCCACCCGCCGGCAGCGCGGGGAGGTGGCGCGGATCCAGGCGACGAGCGAATCGTCGGCCGCGGCGTCGTTGGCGCCGCTCCCTCCGGCCAGCACGAGAGTGTCGATCGCTTCGCCGTCGCCCGGGAGGGGGGCGGTGCCGAGCTCCAGCCCGCTCTCGGCGCGCACGGTGCCGCCACCGCTCGAGGCCAGGGTGACCCGGTACCCGCCGGCCCGGCGCGCGGACGCGGCCGCCCGGCCGGCGCCGGCGAAGACCTCGTGCGGCCCGACCGCATCGAGAGGCTGGACGCGGTCGAAGACGACGATCACGACGTGGCGGTCCCTCACGGTCCCAACTCTGAACGCCCGGCGTTGTGGCGTCAATGACGTGGTTCCCACAGATTCGGCCATGGTCCCGCCCGGCCGCCCTGTTCAGCCGCCCCGCGTGCGCCGCGTGCCTCGGGCGCGTACCCAGGCCAACAGGTCGCCGCCCTCGCCGCGCCGGACCGTGCCGGTGAAGATGTCCTCGCGCTCGGTCGTGGCCTCGCGGGTTACTTCGGCGAACAGCTGGTCGCCGATGGCGGCAGGTTGCAGATACTCGACCAGGACCGACGAGATGATCCCCGAGTGCCTCTCGTCGTTCGCCGCGGCCGCGACGGCCGCCCCGCAGACGGCATAGAAGACCGCCCCGTGCACGGTGCCGTGCGGATTCGCGTGGCGGTCGTCGGTCGGCAATGTCGCCACGGTGTGGCCGGCGTCGCGCCGCGCGACCTCGATGCCGAGCAGCGCGGCGAAGGCGTCGGGTTTCGGCCCCGTCACAGGAGGTGTTCCCCGGTGTCGGTCAGGAGGCAGGTGCCGCTGCGGGCAGGCGGCCCGGCATCGGCACCGCGGTGGCCGGCCAACGCTTCCTGCTAACCCGGCTCAATTTGTTGAGCAGGGCCACCGCACCCGGGTCGTCCTCGATCGGCCGTGTCTCGATGACGCCGCCGACCTCCATGTCGTTGAAGAGCTCTTCACCCTTCTCGGTTCTCAACAGGGTGAGGGTCCAATCGCCGAACGCACCGATGCCCCCGGTCGAGATGTCGGCGTGCTCAGCGGCGAAGTCCGGGCAGCTCTTGCAGCCCTCGCGGGTCCACGCGTGCGCCTCCTTGAGCGGGATCTCGTGATAGCTGCCGTCGCGCATCCATACCTGGAACACGCCCTTGATGTTCATCTTGGCGATATCGGCCCGGGCCAGCCCGTACTTCGCTTCGAAGAGCTCCGGGAAGATGGCGTCGTCGAAGGTCTTGGAGCACAGCAGCCCGATCGACAGCGTGAAGCGCCGGGCAACCTTGCCAGCCTTGCGTGCCGCCATGACGGGAGGCGCGGAGGCCTGGCATCCCATGCCGACCAGTGCGATGCGCTCGGCCCCGGCCGCGATGGCGTCCGGGTAGGCGAGAGGGTTGGCCGAGTACGTGTAGCGCGAGCCGGCCGTCCCCAGGACGTCCTCCTTGGTGCGGGCCACCCGGGGCACCGCCTTCCAGGTCGAACCGTCACCCTCGAGGCCCGAGACGAGCGCAGCGTCGATGAGGTCGTGTTCGAACGCCCAGATCAGCAACGCAGAGACGAGCCCGCCGTCTTGTCCCGTCTCACGGATGCCCGAGTCGGTGGCCCGGGCGAGGACGGTGCGCCGGGCGATGCCCGACACCTCTTCGTCGGTGCGTGCCCGCCCGAAGAGGTGGGTCTCGATGTCGGGCTCCCAGGCGCGAAAGCGCGGGCAGGCCCGCGTGCACAGGGTGCAGCCCTTGAGGCCGTGGGTGCAGTTGTCGGGGCCCCCGTCAGCATCAACGTGAAAGGGCTTGTAGTTGCCCTCGGTGTCGTCGTACCCGAGGACGTCGTAGGGGCACGCGATGACGCAGGCCGAGCAACCCGTGCACAGCCCCGACGTCACGACCTCGGTGAACAGCTCCGCCCATTGCGGCTTCTCTGGTGGCACAGGCCCACCATATTCGGCCTGCCTCAGGGGTCGGATACCTTGCGGCCGTGCCGGAGATCCTCGAAGTCGAGCGCTACCGGACCCTGGCCGAGAAGGCGTTGCACCGCCCAATGGCCAAAGTCTGGATGATCGACGCCCGCTACGGGCGTGGGGGGACGACGCCCCAGCGCCTCCGGACGGCACTGGCAGGGCGGCAATTCAGCGAGGCGCGGCGCCGGGGCAAGCTGCTGCTGCTCGACACCGACGACGGCCCGACGCTCGGCGTTCGCTTCGGCATGACGGGCGGGCTCGTGGTCGACGGCCAGCAGGCGCTCGACCGGCTCCGCTACGGGCCGGGCGTCTTCGACGAGAAATGGGTCCGGGCCCGGGTCCAGTTCATGGACGGCGGACTCCTCGAGCTCCACGACCCACGACGCTTCGGCTCGCTCGAGCTGGCGCCCGACGAGCAGCGGCTGGGCCCCGATGCCCTGACCGCCACGCTGGCCGACGTGCGCG
>DATAYX010000426.1:0-8635 GCA_036272355.1 Acidimicrobiales bacterium | reverse complement strand
GCCATCGTCGCCGTGGTGGACCTGGACGAGGAGGCCGGCGGCGCGGTGGCGGCGGCGGTCGGCGGCATGTTCGTGCGGGCCGACGTGACCTCCTCGGACGAGGTCGAAGGGCTGTACGGCGAGGTGGCCGCCCGGCAGGGCGGTGTCGACATTTGCTGCAACAACGCAGGGATAAGCCCGCCCGACGACGACTCGATCCTCGACACCGGCCTCGAGGCGTGGGAGCGCGTGCAGCAGGTGAACCTCACTTCGGTGTACCTGTGCTGCAAGCACGCGCTGCCGCACCTGTTGACCCGGGGGAACGGTTCGATCATCAACACGGCGTCGTTCGTGGCGGTGATGGGCGCAGCGACGAGCCAGATCAGTTACACCGCGAGCAAGGGCGGCGTGCTGGCGATGTCGCGCGAGCTCGGCGTGCAGTTCGCGCGCCAAGGGGTGCGAGTGAACGCGCTGTGCCCGGGGCCCGTGAACACGCCGCTGCTGACCGAGCTGTTCGCCAAGGACCCCGAGCGGGCGGCGCGACGGCTCGTGCACATCCCGATGGGGCGCTTCGGCGAGGCGTCGGAGATCGCGGCGGCGGCGGCCTTCCTGGCGAGCGACGATGCCTCGTTCATCACGGCGTCGACCTTCCTCGTCGACGGTGGGATCTCGGGGGCCTACGTCACGCCGCTGTGAGTCCAGCCGCCGGTCGAGGCGCCAAGTCCGAGGGCGAGGACTGATCCACCGCGGGTCCACCGCGGGTCCACCGCGGGCTGCGGCGACCGCCGTTTTCCCGGCGGGCGGCACCGTGCGGTGCAGGTGCCGGGCTCAACATGGGGAAGAACTGGGGATGGCGGCGGGGGTGCTTGGGGATGACGGGGAGAAAGGTGGGGAGAACGTCTGGATTTCGCGAATGAGCATTGACCTCGCGTGACAGGAAGCGCAATCTGTCCTCAGTTCGGAGACAAAAGCCCGCCGAACCTCAAGCAACCACCGCAAGGTGGGAGCGAGGGAAGCCCAAAGGGAAGCCGCAAGGCGGAACGGCGGGAAGCCGAGAGAATGCTGCAAGGCAGGATCGAGGGATGGGATCGAGCCCCGCAAGGGGAGCGTGACCGGAGTGGGCTGGAAGATCCGTTCTGAGATGGTCCGTGGTCACGGTGGCTTCCCTGGAGTCGCCGGGACCGGTACGGGCGGGGGTTGTCCGACACGACCACCGCACGTTGCCAGCGGGTCATCGCTGACGCGGCCCCGAGGAGCACGGGAGGCTTAGGCCGAACGGTTACTCGGGGTTGCGTCGCGTCCGGGCCCCGTCCTGCCTCCCCGTTCCCCATGTCGGAATAACGGCCGTAGCAGGCCCGTCCCGCGCCGGGTCGGACGACGGGGTGACAAAGGCCGATTTCATGCGCCGGCTGGCCGCCCGGCGCAAACGGATCAGTGCAGGGAGGGCCAGAGCCGCGCCGGTCGTTCCCCGGCGGCGATCTCGCGGTTCAGCTCGGCCTGCACGAGGGCGAGGTCGTCCGGATGGGTCACCCCGATACAGCGGCCCTCGGCCGGCAGCACGGAGAACGCGCTCGTCCCGAGGGACTGGGCGACCACCACGGGCAGCAGGACCTCCTTCTCCTCGGAGGCGTCCACGGCGGCATCGAGGGCCGCCTGAAGGACCTTGTGGAACCCAGGGGTGAAGCCCCAGAGGTTCATGGAGACCCGGGCGTCGCCGGGCAGCGACGCGGGCTCACGGCCGTCGCCCGCCACGAACCCTCCCTCCGGGAGCGCATGGACCTGGCGTCGCTCGTCCACCCCGAGGAGATGGCCGGCCGCGTCGACCCGGCAGATCCCACGCGTCACAGGGGAGAAGCCGATGGTGGCGTCGGCCAGGCGGTAGCCCACCAGGGCGTTGGTGTCGTCGTCTCCGCGCAGGTGCTCGGCCAGGAGCCTGCAGCCGGCGACCCCGTAGATGTCGTCCGCGTTGCCCACGCCGTAGGGCGTGTCACCGACGAACTCCGCCGCACTCAGCACGGCGTCGACGGTGCCGCGGGGCTCGGGCTGCAGCGCGAAACGGACGTCGACCGCGTCGGGCCACGTGCGCTCCACGTGGTAGCGGATGGCCGGCCCCGTTCCCGGGCCGAGCACCAGCACGACGGTGGAGAACCCGGCGGCCAGGGCGTCGGACGCCACGAGGTCGATGACGGCCTCGCCGTGCGGGCCGACGGGCGCCAACGGCTTGCAGCCCCCGTACCGCTTGGCGCGTCCCGCGGCCAGGATGACGATGGCCGGATCCGCGTTCTGCCGCCCGCTCATGTGGTCCAGCGCACGATCGCGCTGGCCCAGGTCATCCCGCCGCCGAACCCGGACAGCAGGACGTGGTCGCCCTCGCGCACGCGGCCGCGCTCGAGGGCGTCGTTGAGGGCGAGGGGGATCGAGGCCGACGAGGTGTTGCCGTAGCGGTCGATCACCACGGCGGTGCGCGCCTCGGGGATGCCGAGGCGCTGGCAGGCGGCCTGGATGATGCGGAGGTTGGCCTGGTGCGGCACCATCAGCGCGATGTCCTCGGCGCTGAGCCCGGCGTCGGCCATGGCGCGCTCGGCCGAGTCGACCACCACGCGGACGGCGCGGCGGAAGACCTCCTTGCCGTCCATGTACAAGGTGGCCCCGTGGTCGCATTTGAGCAGGTGCCGCAGGGATCCGTCGGAGTTCAGGTTCCAACTGAGCAGAGCGCCCGGGCCGTCCGCCGGTTCGACGACCACCGCGCCGGCGCCGTCGCCGACCAGGATGGCGATGCGGCGGTCGTCCATGTCGGTGATGCGCGTGAGCGTTTCGGAGCCGACGAGCAGGACCGGTCCCGAGCCCACGGCGATGAGGCCCGCCGCGGCGACGAGGCCGTAGACGAAGCCCGAGCACGCGGCGTTGAGGTCGACGGCACCGCCCCGCATGCCGATACCGCTCTGCACCGTGGTCGCCGTGCCGGGGACGATGCCGTCCGGTGTCGTGGTGGCGAGCAGCAGGTTGTCGATGTCGTCGGGGGTCCGGCCGGCCCGGGCCAAGGCGGCCTGCGCCGCCTCGATGGCGAGACCGCTCGTCGTTCCGCCGATGCGACGCTCGCGGATCCCGGTGCGTTCCATGATCCACTCGTCGCTCGTGTCGAGGCGGACGGCGAGATCTTCGTTGGTGACCACCTTGTCCGGTACCGCGATGCCCCAACCGGTGATCCGGATCCCCCTCACGCGTCCGTCCCGGCGCGGACACCGTGGATGGCGACGATCCCAGCGTCGCCGTAGATGATCCCGCCTGTATTCACCGTGACACCGAGGCGCGGGCCCGACACCTGGCGGTCGCCCGCCCGTCCCCGGAATTGGTCCGCCAACTCGACGACCTGGGCCAGCCCGGTGGCCCCGAGGGGGTGGCCGCGTCCGACGAGGCCGCCGCTCGGGTTCACGACGAGTCCGGGCGTGTCGAAGCGGGTCGCCCCGGCCTCGGTGGCGGGGCCCGCCTCGCCACGGCCGAAGAAGCCGAGGGACTCGAGGGCGAAGATCTCCTCGGGAGCCGTGGCGTCGTGCAGCTCGACGATGTCGACGTCGCCCGGGCCCCAGCCGAAGGCTTCCCAGGCCGCCTCGGCCGTGAGGGTCAGACGGTCGTGGTAGTCGATGAGCCCGTTGCCCGAGCGGGTGACCGACCCGACGACGCGCGGCGCGGAGGCCGGCGCCTTCACGTCCGGGCCGGCGAGGACGACGGCGGCGGCACCGTCGGTGAAGGAGCTGCACATCAACCTGGTGAGCACACCGGCCACTTGTGGGGACTCGAGGACGTCCTCGACGGTCACCGAGCGCTGGCACTGGGCGAGCGGGTTGCGGGACGCGTGGTCGAACGCCTTGACCGCCACCGAGGCCATCTGGGGGAGCGTCGTGCCCGTCTCGTCGATGAGCTGGAGGGCCCAGCGGCTGTTGAGCCCCATGAGGATGCTCCCGGCGGGGTTGCCCTCGCCGGACTTGAGCTTTTCGTGCAGATCGAGGCGGTACTCCGCGGGGAGGCCGTCCTCGATGCCGGCGATGGTCTCGGCGCGGTCGCCGGTCCACATCTTCTCGACGCCCAGCGCGAGGACCGGCCTGTCCTGGGCGCTGGCGGCCATCGTCCCGAGGTGCAGCGCCGAGCTGCCGCCGGCGCAGGAATTGTCGACATTGATGATGGCGGCCTCGCTGAGGCCGAGCTTGCGCAGCCACGCCTGGCCGCGCACGCAGCCCTGGTCGTTCAGCCGGCCACCCATGGCGTTGCCCATGATCACGAGGCCGACGTCGGCAGGGGCGAGTCCGGCATCGTCGAGGGCCGCACCGACCGCCTGGTCGGTCATGGTCTCGGGCTCGAGGTCGCGGCGGCCCATGTCGGTCATCCCGGTGCCGAGGATGGCGACCTCGGCGGTGTGACGGCTCATGCCGGCGCTCCTTCCAGGACGCGGTCCTCGGGCGCGAACGCGGCGCGCAGCTGCCGGAACTGCTCCACGGCGGGCGAGCCGGCCACCATCACGACGATGTGGCGCGCGCCCGCCTCGGCGTAACAGCGGAGGCGCTCCGCGACCACGTCCGGTGCGCCCGCCGCCAGGTGGCGCGCGAACGCCTTGGGGGGCAGCTGGTACAACTCGGACAACCAGTCGGCACCGCGTTCTCTCGCTTCGTCACCGCCCACGCAGGAGAAAACGACCACGCCGGGAATTACTTCGCCGGGATCGCGTCCGGCTCTTTCGGCCTCGTCCCGGAGCTGCACCAGGGCGGCCGCATAGTCATCGGGCGTGAGGAACAGCGGGATCCACCCGTCGCCCCGGGAAGCCGCCCGCCGGCGGGCCGCGTCGCTGTGCCCCCCGAACCACACGGGCACCGGGTCCGACGCGGGCTGCATGGTGTACTCGGAAGGCCCCTCGGAGGCCCAGGCCGCCCGGACGGCCGCCACGCCTTCGTCCATCAGGAGCCCACGGCGGTGGAAGTCGGTGTCCGCCCGCTCGTATTCGCCCTCGTGGATCCCAACCCCCACCCCGAGAACGAATCGGCCGCCCGAGAGCAGCTGGAGCCCGGTGGCCTGCTTGGCGACGACCGAGGCCCGGCGGAGAGGCAGTTGGAGCACACAGGTCCCCAACAACGGTCGTGTCGTCGCCGTCGCCGCCACGGCGAGCGTGGTCATCGGCTCGGCGATCGGATGCGGCCAATAGAGGTGGTCGACCGCCCAGAGGGAATCCGCCCCCGTGGCCTCCGCCCGCCGGCAGAGGTCGGCGACCTCCGCCGCGGTGTCGGTAGTACTGATGGTACTACCATCGTCCGCAAGGAGTTCTCCCTGCGTAGTGGGAGGGAGAATGAGGCCCAGGGATGGGCGATGGGGTCGACTTCCCACCTGAGTCACACCGACATAGTACGCCGGTGGGAACCCGGTGCCTATTCCGTCGGGGCCGCCTGTTGCTCCGCGTCGCCGGCGCCGCCGGGCCGGTCGAGCACGGCCAGGCTGCAACGGGACTCGCAGATGGGGCGCCCGTCGTCGTCGGTGAGGGCGATCCGCCACACCTGGACCGTGCGCCCGACCCGCACCGGGGTGGCCTCGGCGGTCAGGTGGCCGTCGCGCAGCCCGCGCAGGTGGCTGGCGTTCAGCTCGATCCCGACCACACTGCGCTCCGGCCCGGCGGCAAGGGCGGCGCCGAGACTGGCGGCCGACTCGGCGAGGAGGGCGGAGACCCCTCCGTGGAGGATCCCGAAGGGCTGGTGCACCCGCCAGTCGACCGGGAGCCGCAGCACGACCCGCCCGGGCCCCGCTTCGAGGACCTCGACGTCGAGCAGGTCGTTGATGCCCCGCTGGCCGCCGGGCATGGCGAACGTGCCGGGGACGGGCGGAGACGGCGGGGTGGTCATCATCGGTGCAGAGTAATGGGGCACCGTTACGCTGCACCCGTGCCTGACGGCGACGTGGTGGACCTGCGCAGCGACACCGTGACGCGCCCGACCGAATCCATGCGGCGCGCCATGGCGGGCGCCGAGGTCGGGGACGACGACTACGGCGAGGACCCCACCGTCCGTGCCCTCGAGGAGGCCTTCGCCGCACGTGTCGGCAAGGCGGCGGCGCTGTTCGTGCCGTCGGGCGTGATGGCGAACCAGATCGCGCTCCGCGTCCTCACCCGGCCCGGGACGGCGGTCGTGGCGGGACGACGCCAGCACGTGGTGGCCTACGAGTACGGCGCGGCGGCGTTGAACGCCGGGATCCAGTTCATCGCGCTCGACGACGGCGACGGCATGCTCGACCCCGGCGCGGTGCGTCACGCACGCCAGGCGGCGGAGCACCACCAGCCCGCCGTGTCGTTAGTGGCGATCGAGAACACCCACATGGCCGCCTGCGGATCTCCGTGGACCGAACCGGGCCTGCGCGCCCTCGTCGAGGCGGCGGCGGGTGTCCCCATCCATATGGACGGCGCGCGCCTCTTCAACGCCGAGGCGGCCGTGGGGGTCCCTGTGCACATGGACGGGGCGCGGCTCTTCAACGCGGAGGTGGCGACCGGCGTCCCGGTCGCCGACTGGGCCGCGGCGGCCACGACGGTGATGTGCTGTCTCTCCAAGGGCCTCTGCGCGCCGGTCGGCTCGCTGCTCGCGGGGCCCGACGACGTCATCGCCGAGGGGCGCTTGGCGCGCAAACGCCTGGGCGGGGGCATGCGCCAAGCGGGCGTGCTCGCCGCGCCCGGGCTCGTGGCGCTGCGCGACATGACCGGACGCCTCGGCGAGGACCACGTGCGCGCGGCCCGGCTGGCCGAGGCTGTGGCGCAGCGCTGGCCCGGCTCGCTCGAGCCCGAACGCGTCCGGACGAATATCGTCACGTTCACCCACGCCCAGTCCGACAAGCTCCTGGCGCACCTGGCGGGCAACGGTGTGCTGGCCCACGCCATCGCGCCGGGCACGGTCCGCTTCGTCACGCATCGCGACGTCGACGACGCCGGTGTCGCCCGGGCCATCGACGCGCTGGCCGACGCGCCGGAGGCCGCGGCGTGAAGGTGCGGATCGGCATCAGCGGCGGCGGGGACAGCGCCGGGCCGGAGACGCTGGTGGCGTTGGCGCGTGCGATCGGCGAGACGGGCTTCGACTCGCTGTGGTTGCCCGAGGTGCTCACGCGGCCGGGGCCCGACCCGCTGGTCGGGTTGGGCTGGGTGGCCGGCGCATGCCCGGGCCTCAAGCTCGGGACCACGATGCTTCTGCCGGGGCGCAACCTCGTCTGGCTGGCCAAGGCGGTCGGGACCCTCGACGAGCTGTCGGGGGGACGCTTCCTGCTCACGTTCGTGCCGGGGCTGGCCATCGGCGGTGAGCGCTCGGCCATCGGCATCCCCACGGCCGAGCGGGCCGAGTTGATGGAGGACGCGCTCCCGGTGTTGCGCCGGCTGTGGGCGGGTGAGGTGGTCAGCCACGACGGCATCGCGGGGTCGTTCAGCGACGTCTCGGTGTCGCCGCGCCCGGTGCAGGACCCCTTCGACGTGTGGCTCGGCGGCAACGTGCCCTCCGCGCTCGAGCGCTGCGGCCGCCTGGCCGACGGCTGGATCCCTGCCTTCTGCACGCCGGCTGATGCCGCGGCGGGCAAGGAGGTGATCGACCGCGTCGCGGCCGAGCACGGACGCACGATCAGCCCCGAGCATTTCGGGGTGAGCCTGGCCTATGCCCCCGAAGGCTTCGACGTCACGTCGCTGGCGTCCTCACCGTTGGCCCGCCGCGCCCGGGGGCGACCGCTGGAGGACATCATCCCTGTCGGGATGGCCGGCCTGCGCGCCATGATCGAGCGCTTCCTCGAGGCCGGCTTCTCCAAGTTCATCGTGCGCCCCCTCGGACCGCCAGAGGACTGGCGGGCGGAGCTCGAGGTGCTCGCGGCCGGGGTGGGCCACCTCCAGACGTGATGGGAGGGCGTCGGCGCCCCATACGCTGCCTGCCATGGCCGAACCCCTCACCCTCATGGCGGTGCACGCCCATCCTGACGACGAGGCCATCGGGACCGGCGGGATCCTGGCCCGGTACGCCGCCGAGGGCGTGCAGACCGTGCTGGTCACCTGTACCAACGGGGAGCTCGGTGACGCGCCGGGTGGGGTGAAGCCGGGCGACCCCGGCCACGACGAGGCGGTCGTCGTCCCGTTGCGCCGGGCCGAGCTGGAGGCGAGTTGCGAGGTGCTCGGGGTGTCCCACCTCGAGCTGCTGGGCTACCACGACTCGGGCATGGACGGTTGGCCGCAGAACGACGCGTCCGGATCGTTCTGGCGGACGCCGGTCGGGGAGCCGGCGGCCCGGCTGGCCGACCTGATGCGCAAGTACCGGCCGCAGGTGGTGGTGACGTACGACGAGAACGGTTTCTACGGCCACCCCGACCACATCCAGGCCAACCGGATCACACAGGCCGCCGTCGCAGACTCTGGTATTCCGGCGAAGCTCTACTACACCGCGCTCCCTCGATCCGCGCTGAGTGGATTCCGCGAGGTGCTCGAGGAGACGGGGATCGAGCAGCCCCGGGAAGTGGAAGAGAACCCGGACTTCGGTACGCCCGACGAACTCGTGACCACCCGGATCGACGTCAGCGCGGTGACGGGGCGCAAGTACGCGTCACTCGCCGCACATGCCAGCCAGAGCGACAACATCTTCTTTCTGGAGATGGGCGAGGAACTGTTCTC
>DATAYX010000425.1:0-2094 GCA_036272355.1 Acidimicrobiales bacterium | reverse complement strand
ATGACTCGCACCACGCGGGTGCAGCGGCCCGCGTGTTCCTCCCGGCTCCCCAACGCCTGCTTGGGAAAACACCTTGCTCCATGGTCACCTGTCAGGCGCTGGCCACCAGGACCGCCGAGAAGATCCTCGTCAACGAGTTCGGCGGCGCGCCCTTCGTCAGCACCGGGTCGCCGACCGTCTCGACGGACCCCTCGATCACCGAGCGCGTTGGCGTCGGTCGGGCTCTAAGGGCTGCCGGAGCGCGCAGACCCGGCCGCGGCAAGACTCGCTGCGTGACGTACGCGAAGGGTCTGCACGAGGTCGCTGACGGCGTCTGGGCCTACCTACAACCGGACGGTGGGTGGGGATGGTCGAACGCCGGCCTCGTCACCGGCGACCGTGCCTCGCTCCTCGTCGACACGCTCTTCGATCTTCGTCTGACCGGAGAGATGCTCGAAGCGATGCGGCGTGTGACGCCGGCGGCCGAGCGGATCGACACTGTGGTCAACACCCACGCCAACGGGGACCACTGCTACGGCAATGCGCTCGTGGCGGGCTCGGACATCATCGCGTCGGTCCGCTGCGCCGAAGAGATGGCCCAGTTGCCACCCTCGGCAATGGCCGGGGTGCTTCGCTCGGCCCCGGCTCTTGGGCCGGCGGGAGAGTTCCTGGCCCGGATCTTCGCGCCGTTCTCGTTTGACGACATCGAGACAGCGCTGCCGACCTCGACGTTCGAGGGGCGCTTCGACCTGACCGTGGCTGACCGCCCGGTGACGCTGTTGGAGGTGGGCCCCGCCCATACGGCGGGAGACGTCGTCGTCCACCTCCCCGACGACGGGGTCATCTTCACGGGCGACATCCTCTTTCACGGCGGGCACCCGATCGTGTGGGCCGGCCCGGTCGCCAACTGGGTAACCGCCTGCGACCGCGTACTCGAGCTCGACGCGTCCGTGATCGTTCCCGGGCATGGGCCCCTGGCGGCACCGTCCGCAGTGGCCGACCTCAAGAGTTATTTCGAGTTCCTGACGACCGAAGCGCGACTGCGCCACGACGCGGGCATGTCCGCGCTGGAGGCGGCGCTGGACATCGATCTCGGTCCCTATGCCGGTTGGGGGGAGGCCGAGAGGGTGGTGGCCAACGTCCGTGCCTTGTACCGCGACTTCGGCGACGAGTCGCCGGCGGACGTGGTCACGGTCATGGGCGAGATGGCGGTGCTCGCCGAACGGCGGGACGCCTCCACGTGAGGGATGTCGACGCCCGCGTCCTTCCTGGTCACACGCGCACCGCGGCACCCGGCCGACCGTAGGAGTAGGCCCAGTAGCCCACGGGTAGACAACAGGGGTGGAGGCGCGCGCGGTCGTGGGGATGATTGGTGGTCGGTACCGCCTCCACGCCCTCCTCGGAGAAGGCGGCATGGCGAGGGTGTTCGACAGCTTCGACGAGCGCCTCGAGCGCCCGGTCGCCGTCAAGATCCTGCGCCCCGAAACAGAGTCCCTGCCGGGCATGCGGAAACGCTTCCAGCAGGAGGCCCGCATCTCGGCTCGGCTGGTCCATCCCAACATCGTGGCCGTCCTCGACTACGGAGAAGATGGTGCGGCCTCATACCTCGTCATGGAGCGTCTGTCCGGCCGCACGCTGCGAGACGAAATCGCCCGCGGCCCGATGCCACCCGAACGTCTTGCGGCACTCATGACCGGGACGCTGGGTGCGTTGGCCGCCGCCCACCGGTTCGGCGTCCTCCACCGCGACATCAAGCCAAGCAACATACTGATCGACGACGACGGTCACGCGCGCATCACCGACTTCGGGATCGCGAAGAGCTTCGACGTCATGGCCGCGTCCGACGCGACCTCTGACATGACCATGACCGGCGTCGTACTCGGCACGCCCGGCTATCTCGCTCCCGAACGGAGGGCCGGCCATGCGGCAACGGTCCAGTCCGACCTGTATGCGGTCGGCGCGGTCATGGTCGAAGCGCTGTCCGGTCGGCGTCTCATGCCCGGAGGAGATCACGAGCACGACCTCCCGCCCGATCTCCGGCCCATCGCGTCGAAGGCACTCGCCACCGACCCGAGTCAGCGCTTCTCATCGGCGGAGGAGATGCTGCACGCGCTG
>DATAYX010000424.1:0-4330 GCA_036272355.1 Acidimicrobiales bacterium | reverse complement strand
GGTGCTCGGGTTGCCGCGAGCGACGATCGACGACGCGGCGTCGGCGCCGTTGCTCGTGACGCTCTGCGGCGACCTGCGCGAAGAGCTTCCGGTGCTGTTCCTCCGGCTGCGCGAGGCGGTCGTGAAGCACGGCACGAAGCTCATCGAGATCGGGCCGACCCCGACAGCGCTCAGCCCCCTCGCGGCGGCGGTCCTGGCGGCCCGTCCGGGCGACACGCCGCTCGTGGCCAAGGCGCTCGCGGGCGACGCCGATGCTGTCACCGCCCTCGGCACGCACCACGAGGGCGCGGCGGTCGATACCGGCGCGCTCGACGGCGCCCGCACGCTGGTGGCAGAGCATCCCGACGGGGACGGCGTCGTGGTCATCGCAGGGCGCGGTTCCTACGCCGAGTCCGGCGAAGTGACGGCCGAAGCGCTGCGCACGCTGGCCGCCGCGCTGCCCAAGGCCACGTTCCTGCCGGCGCTCCGGCGCGGCAACGTGTTCGGCGCGCTCGACATGGGGCTGGCGCCCGGCCTCCTGCCCGGCCGCGTGAGCCTCGAGGAGGGCCGCGACCGCTTCACCGCCGCCTGGGGATCGGTCCCCGACGCACCCGGACGTTCGACGGCCGAGATCCTGGCGTCGATGGCAGGCGAGACGACGAGCCATCCGGGCGCCGGTGCCGAGGGCCCGGCCATCACGGCGCTCGTCCTGCTCGGCGCGGACCCGCTCAGCGACTTCCCCGACCACGAAGTGGCGAAGAAAGCGCTCTCGTCGGGCCGTTTCGTGGTGGCGGTGACCGGCCACCCGTCGCAGTCGGTGGACGCGTACGCCGATGTCGTGTTGCCGTGTTCGGTCGCGCACGAGCGGCCCGGCACGACGACGAACCTGGAGGGGCGCGTCAGCCGGGTCGGCCCGAAGGTCACGGCGCCCGGCTTCGCCTGGTCGGACTGGATGATCGCCGTCGAGGTGGCGAACGCGCTCGGTGTCGACCTCGGGGCATCGAGCCGCGTGGACCTGACCGAGGAATTGGCGCTGGCCGCGCCGGCCTACGCGGGCCTGACCGAGGACGTCCTGCAGTCCGACGCCGCGCACGACGGCCTCGTGGTGCCGCTCGGTGACGGCGTCCGCCGGAGCGCCGCCGTGGAGCCGATCGACCCGGTGGCGCTGCCGGGCGTCGAGTCGGTCGAGCGCCAGGGGGCCCCGCCGCGTGTCGGTACCGGCGTGCGCGCCCGTGCACTGGTACACGCGAAAGACCTGGGCACCATGCCGCCCCTGCTTACCGTCACCGCGCATGGCGGTGCAGAGCCGATCCGGATCCCCAAGGCCGACAACTACACGCTGCGCCTCGTGGCCTGCCGCCGGCTCTACGACGCCGGGAGCGCCATGACGGGGTCGCCGTCGCTCACCCCGCTCGTGCCTGCGCTCGAGGCGCGCGCCAACCCCTACGACCTGGACCGCCTCGGCGCCCGGACGGGGGACCGGGTCAAGGTCCGCTCAGCCCGCGGCGAGCTCGTCCTACCGACCCGGTCCGACAAGGGCGTGCCGCGCGGCTGCGTCGCCATCGACTTCAACGTGCCGAGCGCCGAGAGCCCGGGCAACGCGGCCGCCACGCTGATCGACAGCCGTCAGCTCGTGACCGACGTCCGAATGGAGTCGGTGTGATCACGTCCATCTTCGCTTCGGCCGCGCACGCCGCCGCCACCAACCCGCAGGTGCAGACGCACGCCGCGAACAACGGCAACGGGGACCCCCTGTTCTATTTCGGCCTCAACTGGGAGGTCTGGGTCATCCTCATCATCAAGTGCCTCGTCGCCTTCGTGGCGTTGCTGGTGGCGACGGCACTGATGATCTGGTTCGAGCGCAAGGTGATCTCGGACATGCAGAGCCGAATCGGCCCGAACCGGGCCGGGCCCTGGGGGCTGCTCCAGACCCTGGCCGACGGGACCAAGCTCGTCTTCAAGGAGGATCTGCTCCCCGACCGGGCCGACTCGTTCGTCTTCAAGCTGGCGCCGTACCTCTCGGTGATCCCGGCCGTGCTCGTCTTCACGGTGGTGCCCGTCGGCGGCGTCATCACCATCGGGGGCCACACGTTCGAGCTCCAGGTGGCCGACCCGCCCATGGGCATCTTGCTGGTGCTGGCCATGTCGGGCATCGCCGTCTACGGCGTGATGCTGGCCGGCTGGTCGTCGGGCTCGAAGTACCCGCTGCTCGGCTCCGTGCGCGCGTCGGCGCAGGTGATCTCCTACGAGGCGGCGCTCGGCATGACCACCGTCATGGTCGTGCTGGTCACCGGATCGCTGTCGACCCGCGCCATCGTGGCCTCGCAGGCCGACGGCTTCTGGAACTGGAACCTGATCCGCCTCGGCATCTTCCCGTTCATCTTCTTCATGATCGCGATCACGGCCGAGCTGACGCGGCCGCCCTTCGACCTGACCGAGGCCGAGCAGGAGCTGGTCGGCGGGTTCCACACCGAGTACTCCTCGATCCGCTTCGGGCTCTTCTTCCTGGCCGAGTTCATGAACACCATCACCATGTCGGCCATCGTGGTGACCCTCTTCTTCGGCGGCCCCAACGGCTACATCTTCCACATCCCGGGGGCGACCATCTACATGCCGATCATCTACTTCCTGTTGAAGACGGTGGCCTTCTGCTTCATCTACGTCTGGTTCCGCGCCGCCCTGCCGCGTCTCCGCTACGACCAGCTCATGGACCTCGGCTGGAAGCGCCTCATCCCGCTCACGCTCGGGTGGCTGCTCCTCGTGGCCGGCATCATCGCGTGGGGCTGGCGCGGCCTGCTCCTTCTGCCGGTCATGGCGCTCGCTACCGCGCTGCTGGTCCGGGCCACCCGCCTCGGCGCGCACCGCAGCGAGGAGGACGTGATAATCCCGGCGATCGGCAGCCGCGTCACGCGTCCGACCCGTGTCCCCGTCTCACCGTTCCGGCCGGTCCCAGGGGGTGATGCCTAGTGGGTATGGGCGACGAGATGAAGGACCAGCTGTCGTTCCTCGGCGGCTTCAAGCTGACCTTCCAGCACCTGACACGGCCCCGGGTCACCACGATGTACCCGGAGGACAAGAAGCCGAAGCAGCCGCGCCAACACGGGCGCCACGTCCTCAACCGCTACGAGGACGGCATGGAGAAGTGCATCGGCTGCGAGCTCTGCGCCGGGGTGTGCCCGGCGGACTGCATCTACGTCCGCGGGCTCGACAACCCGCCCGACCACCCGGTGTCACCCGGCGAGCGCTACGGCTACGTCTACGAGATCAACTACCTGCGCTGCATCCACTGCGACATGTGCGTCGAGGCCTGCCCGACGGAGGCGATCACCGAGTCGAAGCTCTTCGAGTTCTCCTTCACCAACCGCTCCGACGCCATCTACACCAAGGACGAGTTGGTGGTGAACGACGACGGCACCCCGAAGAAACTGCCGTGGGAGGACTGGCGCGAGGGGGACGACCTCATGACGTCGGGGTGGATGCGCGCCACCTCGCCATCGGGCAACGCCGCCTACGAGGGGGAGGTGCAGTGGTCGGGCGAGCTCGGCTACGGCGTGCGCGTCCCTGAGGGCGGCCAATCGGGGCGCCGCAACGACGACGCCACCGGCACGAAGCCGCTGCGCGAGGTGCTCGAGCCGCACCTGCTCGACCAGGACATCCCGCTGGCGCACCGCGGCATGCAGGGCCGTATCTGGCGCGCCCGCAAGGGCGCCGAGCGCAACCGCCGCAAGATGGACGCCATGCGCGCCCGCATGAAGGACCAGCGGGCGGAGCGCAAGGCGGCCAAGTCCGGCGCGAAGGCCGCGCAGGCCGACGCCCAGGCGAAGGTCGCCGCCCACCTGGCCCACGACGCCGACGAGGCGATCTCCGGGGAGAGCGACTGACCGTGCTCCACTCGTTGCTCCTGGCCTCGACGAGCGCCACGATCCCAGACGTCCTCGTCTTCGCGGCTGCAGCCGTCGTGATCCTCATGGGTTCGGTCGGTGTGGTCACGTCGAGCAACCCGGTGCACGCCGCGCTGAGCCTCGTCATGACGCTCTTCGGCGTGGCGGTCCTCTTCATCGAGCAGGAAGCCGACTTCCTGGCCGCCGTCCAGATCATCGTGTACGCCGGCGCCATCGTCGTCCTGTTCCTCTTCGTCATCATGTTCCTGGGGGTGGACCGCGCCGAGGACATCACCACCGAGCCGCTGGTGGGCCAGCGACCCCTGGCGTACGTCTTCGCGGCGATCACGCTCGGGAGCCTGATCGCCATGGGTGTCACCGCCCACTGGGTCACCGGCGCCCACCAGGTCGTCGGGCCCATCCAGGGACACGTGACCAAGAGCCCCTCGTCGCCGTCCGGTGAGCCCGCC
>DATAYX010000423.1:0-3979 GCA_036272355.1 Acidimicrobiales bacterium | reverse complement strand
ACGGTCGGCGTCCCGGCCGACAGGCCGAGCGCGTTGCCGATCGCAACGACCGAGTCACCGACGACGGCCTTGGCGGAGTTGCCGAACGTGACCGTCGAGAGGCCCGAGGCGCTGTTGATCTTGAGCAGGGCGACGTCCTTGGTCTGGTCGTAGCCGATCAACGTCGCGGGCAGTGGTTTGGTCTGGCCGTACTCGGTGACGGTGATGGAGCCGCTCTTGCCGCCCTCGGTGTACAACTCGATCACGTGGTTGTTGGTGATCACCTCACCGTCCGAGGTGATGATCATTCCGGTGCCTTCGTCCTCGTTGTTGTTCGATTTGACGTCGATCGAGACAACGGCGTGGACGACCTTGTCGACGAGCTGCGGGATGGTCACATTGCCGTTGAGCACGGCGGCGCCCGGTGCGGCGTTGCCCTCGTGGACGATGGCGCTGCCGGTGCCGTTGCTGTTGTTGTTGTTGACGGCCAGCGCCGTCACGCCGGCGCCCACCCCGGCACCGATCAATGCCGCCACGAGCGCGACGGGCAGCCAGGAACGGAGGCGTCCCGGCGTCTTCGCTTCGGCGGGCGGTGGTGGTGGTGGCGGCGCCATGCCGGGCATCGTCGGGTCCATCGGGGCTGCGGGATACGTGAACGGGTTCGCCGCGGCGGCGGGGGGCTCAGTCGGAGGCGCCGGTGGCCACGACGGCGGTGGGTAACTCCCGGTGGGCGGCGGGCCGACCTCGGTCTGCGCCGTCTCCGGCGTGGAATCGCCCTGCGCCGGCTCCGCCGTGGAATCGCCCGGTGAGGCGGCATCCTCGCTGACCTGCCCGTCTACAGGCGGGATCGCGGGTGTTGCATCACCGGGCACGCCGGCAGCGGGCGCAGGCTCTCGCTGCTCGGGCTCGTCACTCATCTAGGTCCTCCTGAAGGGGTACGGGTCCGCCGCACCGCTTTGCGGTGGGTGGTCGCCCGTCCCGGCGGTTCCCGCCCTCCTGCGGACGTCCTGGGCCCATGTTACGGGATGCCCACCCGATGGCGGCATCGGCGGCCTGTGCCGAGCGCGGTAGCGTGTCCGCCGCATGTCACGCCGGATCGACATCGAATTGACCAGCCAAATCGCGGACGGGTCCTGGACGTGGCGCGCCGCCGGTGCGCGCCAGCCCAAGGGTGTCGTCGAGGCGGCGCTGGTGCCTTCCGGTGAGAAGGTCGGTTCTGTCCTGCTGGCCGAGATCGAGGTGAGCCTCGAAGGGATCGAGGTCCTGGCGCTTTCGGAGACCAAGCCGCAGCGCTCCCCCGAGAAGACGGAAGGACGCATAGAGGTCCGCGGCACGCCGAAGCGTGCACCGGACGTTTCGGTGGTTCTTGCCCCCGGGTCCAAGCGGCGTCGCGACGACGAGGGCCGCGACCGGCGCGACCGTCGCGAACGGCGCGGCGGTGGCGAAGGTCACGCAGACGGTGGTGACGAGCGCGCTGAGCGTAATGACCGCTTACGCGGGGGGACCGGGCCGCGCCGACCTGGAGGTCGGCGTCCCGGCGAGCGCGACGGACGGCCCGCTCGCGGGGAGCGCCCGGCGGCGCCGACGTCCACGGTGCACCGCAATGCCATGCTTGCCACGCTGCGTCCGGAGCAGATCCCGATCGCGGAACAACTCTTGCGGGGTGGCCTGCAGGCGGTCCGCCAGGCCATCGAAGCCCAGAACCAGGCGGCCAAGGCGGCAGGCAAGCCGCCCGTCGCGGGCGATGCGCTGCTCGCCATGGCGGACGAGCTCAATCCGACGGTGCGCCTCGCCGAATGGAAGGACCGCGCCTCGGTCGCCCAGACCGCGGGCAAGGACTACCGGCTGCGAGAGCTGCGCGCCGTGGTCGCGGCCTCGCGCACGCTGACCCTCGACGAAGAGGGTCGCACGATGGCGAAGGCCTTGCAGGAGTCCCTCGACCAACGCACGACGGCTCTGCGCGAGGAATGGCTCGCCCGCATCACGAATGCGTTGAACGACGGACGGGTGCAGCAGGCCGTCGAGGCGTCCATCCGGCCGCCCGAGCCCGGAACGCGTTGCCCTGCCGAGTTGGCCGTGCGGCTGGCCGGTGCGGCCGGCGAGGCGCTGTCGGCAGACAAGGCGCCAGAAGAATGGATGCAGCTGCTCGATGCGGTCGTCGCCTCGCCAGTGCGTCGCAACGTCAAGCCGGCGGGCATCCCCGATGACGAGGTCGCACGTCAAGCGGCCCGGCACGCCGCTGGCGCAGTCCCTGCGCTGGCCAAATTGCTCGGCCTGCGCATTCCGCCCCCGCCGCCGCGTCGCGTCGACGCGGAGCGCCGCTTCAGCCCAACCGGCGGCTGAGCGTCAACAGGCGGGCCGTGAAGCCGGACGCCTCCAGGCGCTGCTTCGTGGACCGGTCGCCGGGGAGCGCTAAGGCATCGACCTCCACGCACCCCGCCGCCTCACACCAGGCGACAGCTGCTTCCATCAGCGCGGTGCCCACACCGACTCCGCGGGCATCCTCGTCGACGTAGCAGCAGTCGATCCGGCCGCGGCGCTTTCCCTCGAGGTCCACCGCGACCACCGCGAGCACCCCCACGACGGCGCCTTCGTACTCCCCCACGAACACTCCGGCCTGGTCGTCCCCGCCGGACCAGCGGGCGAGCAGGTCCTCGGCGGTCGAACCTCTCACCAGCGCCGGGCCGCCGCGCATCGACGCTGCACGCGCCAACGCCTCGCCGAGCAGTTGCACAGACGCCGCGCTGTCCGCGTCGGTTGCCGGACGGGCCAGCTCCACGGCGCTCAGCCGGAGGACGCCGCGGCCGGCCCCTCCTCGAGGAGCTGGCTGGCCCGGTTCAAGATCGTGCGGCGGTGACGGGTGGCGGACTCGTAGCGCTGGACGGCGCGGAGCTCTTCGGGGCCGAGCCCCTCCAGCCGCCGGACGACCTGCGACGCGCTCAATGTGTCGTAATCGGCCAGCGCAGCGCCCAGCGTCGCCGCGTCGGCGGCGTCGGGAGCGGGTCGCGCCGGCGGCGGTGCAGCCGCAGGGGTCGGGCCCGGGTTCTCCGGCGCCTCGGGTGCGGCGCCATCGCCGCTGTGCAGCAGGCTGTCGAATTGTGCCGCCACGCGCCGCTGGACGCGACCCACCACGTACTCCCCCGCCACGCGGGCGTTGCTGATCTCCTGCTCGACGCGTCCCCGCCCTTTGTCGATCAGGCCGGGCAGGTCCTCGATGATGTGCATCGTCACGCCGACCGGAGCGAAGAGGCAGAGGTCGAGGGTGCGGCGCAAAACGCCATTCCTGGCCGCTGCATCGTCCGGGCCCGTCTCGTCAGACACAATCCCGGCAGAGCATGTTCTTCTTGTCTGCCAGCTGGCTGGGGTGCTTCACCAGGAAGCATGAGCGGCACACGAACTCGTCGGGCTGCTTGGGCAGGACCCGCTCGTTCCCCTCGGTCTTGTCCTCCTGGTCGGTCGCCTCTTCGTCCTCGGGCTCGTCCTCGACGACGAGGCGCTCTTTGAGGATGACGTCCAGGCTGGCCTCGACGTCCTCGTCGTCGGGCTCCTCTTCCTCCTCTTCCTCGTCGCCCTCTCCCGTGCGCTCCACGACCGCCGCCGGCGAGGCGGTCAGGATTTCGGCGACTTCGTCCTCTTCTTCTTCGTCGACGTCTGCGACCTCGTCGTCGTCATCGCCGTCGATGCCCTCCTCGTCGTCCTCAACGTCCTCGAGCTCGTCGTCCTCGAGATCGAGTTCCTCCTCGTCAGGGTCCTGTTCTTCGGCTGCGTCAGGGTTCTGGGCCTCGATCTCTTCGACTTTGCCCTTCTTTTTGGTGGCCATTTGCCGCCGGAGCATAGACGGTCCGTGCAACCGTTCAATCGCCGTGAGCGCGGCGCGGCAGGAGAAGTTGTCGTACGGGTCTGGGGAGGTTCAGGGCGGGCAAGCCCTGGGGTCTTTGGCGCCATCTTGCGGGCCCGGGGTAGCCAGGCAAGCAACACGTTCTCTACTCGACCCCCAGGG
>DATAYX010000422.1:0-2456 GCA_036272355.1 Acidimicrobiales bacterium | reverse complement strand
CGAGCGGGCGAAGCTGACGCTCGACGACATCGACGCGGTGGAGATCAACGAGGCCTTCGCCTCGGTCGTGCTCGCCTGGGAGAAGGAGCACCACCCCGACATGGAGAAGGTGAACCCCAACGGTGGCGCCATCGCGCTGGGCCACCCGCTGGGCGCCTCTGGCGGCAAGCTCATGGCGACGCTGCTCAACGAGCTCGAGCGGACCAACGGCCGCTGGGGCCTCCTGACCATGTGCGAGGGCGGCGGGCTGGCCAACGCCACCGTCATCGAGCGGCTGGGCTGAGTCAGCCCTCGCTCTCACTGCGGGGAGCGAGCACCTGACTCAGGTCACGGTAGAGGTGACTGATTCGCCGGCTCGCGTCGGCGCGTTCCACTGCAAGTCAGGCCGATCCAGCGCGATGGCGTTGTCCAGTGCGTTCAACTCGGTCGAGGGCTCCAACCCATATTGTTCGAGGACGTCGCGGAGTCGCTGGAAGCAGCGCAGCGCATCGACCTTCCGTCCGCACCGGTAGAGGGCGAGCATCAACTGGGCCCATCGCCGCTGGCGCAGCGGCTCTGCGTCCACCGCGGCGCCGAGTTCCGCCACGACGTCGTGGTGCTGGCCCAACTGGAGCCGAGCCTCGAAACGGTCCTCCTCAGCGGTCGCCTTCCGCTCCGAGACGCTGACGGTCTCGGTGGTGCCACTCGGGCCGTCGGACAAATCAAGAAAAGGATCGCCGCGCCAAAGTTCGAGGGCGCGGTCGAGCCAGACGACCGCCGCCCCTGGATGCCCCGAAGTCAACAGCGCCCGGCCCCGGCTACAGCGTCGCTCGAAGCGGAAGACATCGACGGACTCTCGAGTCCCGTTCAATCGATAGCCCTGGGCGCCGGTCTCTATGACGTCGTCGGGCAACTTCTTCCGCAGGTTCGAGATGTACACCTGCAGCGTCTTGTGCGCCGTCTCCGGCTCCGCTTCTCCCCACAGACCCCATTCGATGTCCACGGCGGACATCGCCGAGCCGATCCTCAGAGCCAGGAGCGCAAGGACGGCACGCTCTTTCGAGGCGGTGAGCTGCACTTCCTCCCCTCGGACGCGGAGCCGTAGCGGACCGAGAAGATCGATCTCCACCGCCCGACGACCGTGTGCGATGTTTCGGGTGTCTTTGGAGGGTCGGCTCTCGAGTTCGAGATGCGGCACTTCCGGAGCATCGAGTCGCTCGATGGTGATCGTCGTCCACGCCCCCACATGGATGCGGTCGCCGTCGGAGAGCGGAAGCGGCTGGTTGGCTGGTACCGGATCTTCATCGTCGTTCAGGTAGGTCCCGTTCGTCGACTCCTGGTCGACCAGTGCCCACGTGCCTTGGGGCTGGCGCATGAGCACCGCATGGCGGTGCGACACGGCCGTATCCTCGAGGGCATCCGACAGGTCGATCTCGGGCTGCACACGCTTCGTCTTGCTTCGCCGGCCTATCCGGACATGGTCACCAGTCAGCAGGACCCGTCGCGTGGAGGTCCGGTCGGGAAAATCCATGCCGTCTGGCTCGAGCATGTCGTAGTAGGCGCGATCGGGTCGTATGACGACTTCCCAGTTCTCGGCCAACCACGGCGCCACGCTGTCCGAGGCGCCGACAAGGTAGGCGCAGGCGGTGCAGCGCATGTCCGCGCCGAGGGACGAGCCGCAATTCGGACAGCCACCGGCGGACTCCTCTGCCGGCGGCGCCGGCGGGACCGCCACCCCGCAGATGCTGCAGTAGTCCGGCGTCTCCGAGCGGTGACCCTCCGGACAGGTGACGCTCACGAATCCGAATTGGCGATATGGGTGTTCGATGCCCGTGGCAACCCGCACGTCTGGCAGCGCCCCGGGTCGGACCCGGTGAACGCATGGGGCCGTGCAGGCTTCCGCGATGTCCGAGTGGACTTCGCTTCGAGGTCCATGAGCTTCAGGGCATCCACCTTGCCTTTCAGACGCACACGCCCGGTTGCTGCGTCTTCGATGTCGACCAGCTCGGACAGCCGATTGATCACGTCTTGATTTCCGGCTTGATGTGCCTTACGGACGGCCCGTCCAGCTCGGTTCGTCGCGGAGTCCACGTCGCCATCCCGGAAGGAGTCGACCACCCCTTGAATCTCCTCTGCAAGGTCCCCTTCGTTCATGGCCTCAGCCACCTGCTGGTCGACCGGAACCGACTGAGCGGGATCGTCGGTCCAGACGGCTCGGATCATGCCTTGTTCCCCCGCCTCGTCTCCCACCACGAGCGTGACCCGAGCCGCCAACTTCTCTTCGTCCACATCCGCGGGCGGCACCCGCACGCTCAGGAAATATTGGCGAGATTCGTCGCCCCACGACCCGGTTCCGTAGTCGCCCAAGCGTGGGCCGGCTTCGACGCGCCCTGCGGTGAGATCGAGAGGGGGCTCCATCTGCTTCAGTGTGAGCACCTCTCCGCCCTGTGGCGTCCATACTCGAAGGACGACTTCGG